>JBAUCK010000325.1:0-4677 GCA_049677525.1 Xanthobacteraceae bacterium | reverse complement strand
TCCGCACAGACCAGATAGAAGCCTCCCACAGTCTCGTGTTGGTGAAACATGATAAATCGGCGGTCTCTCCTCGCAGGAATGGCAGGGGCCTCATTCTCGGCTGCGTTACCAAAAGCCGAGGCCGCCGGATCAAAACGCGAGACGTTTGATCTTTATGATTCGTTGTTGTTTATCGGCAAGCCGGACCTTTCGCGCTACGGTCTGAGGCGTGCTCGCACCGTCTATGAACATGAGCTGGGCCTCCCAAAACTAACCCCGGACGAGGCCGCTGTTCGATCCAAAGCTCGTGCGGTGCTGGCAGAAGGGGTAACGGCTGCGGTGCCGGTAATTTTAGACGTGGAGGAGTACTCGGTTGATGTCCGGTCGGATATCTCTGATATCAACCCCGACACATCCACCGTCGACACCAACATCCTAAAGTTGGAGCAAATCATTGGTTGGTTCAAGAATGAAGCGCCAACGCTTCAAGTCGGTTTTTTCGATGTCGCCGCCCCTCTTGTTGGCCTCCCTGTTACGGGTCAACAGCCGGCTAATGACGCTGAACTGGCTATATGGAAGAGGGCCAACTCATATCTCATTCCATTCGCCACTCATGTAGATACGCTTTATCCATCCCTTTATACAGTCGATACTGATCCGGCAAAATGGGTAGCGTCTGCCCAGAGATGCATAGCCGAAGCGAAGAGGATTGGTGCAGGTAAGCCAGTGCGGCCTTTCGTCTGGCCGCAGTACCATGACGTTATGCGTCACCCATTGGCCGGGACGTACATCGACTACGATTATTGGATGCTCCAACTGACGACAATCAGGAATGCCGGAGCTTCCGGTATTATCTTTTGGGGCGGCTATCAGAAACAATGGGACGACACTCAGAACTGGTGGCGGGCGACGTTAGACTTTGTTGCTACGATGTGAGGTTCTGTCGTTATTTACCGCCACCCCAAGCTTCGAGCTCGCCCGGCCGGCAAAAGCCCACCTGCCAGTTATCATTGGTCCAGGAGCCAATGGCGAACTTCAGTCCCGCGCCGTTGAACTCCACCTGCTGCGCTGGCTCGAATTTGAAGGCCAGATTCCATTTCGCCCCAGGAAACTCCAGCTCAGCGGCGACCACATTCACTTTAACTCCCGGCACTACGTCCACTTCCTCGACAGAACCAGCGAGCGCAACAATGCGCTTCCAGCGCGGCACTCCTTGCGGCGATGACCAATTGCCGGGCACCGCGAAGTCAGTCTTCTCGAACTGCGTCCAACCTGAGTCCATCCTGACCAGGATGCGGTCGGGCAAATAGATCGCTTGCCAGCGTCCCTGGTCTTGGAGGTTGCCCGTGAGATTGGCGGGGGACCCTTGCGGCCAGGTGAAGGCCATCGCCGTCTTCTCTGACAACAGCTCCGTGCTGCCGTCAGACAACGTAAACAACGGACTGCCGTTCAAGCGCACAGTGTCGTCGTCGTCGGTCAAAAATGTATGCAGACCATTGAACATATCCGCCCGCGCCGTGTAAGCGCGCGAACGAATTAGGTAGTACGGCCGCGGGTATTCATAGATGTGCTCCAGGGTTGGGCCCGTAACCACCGTGAGCGGCAATGCCGCAGTGCGGACCTCCTTTTCACTGCCGCCAGTCCGGTAAGACACATAATAGGGCACGGTTCGCCGTCCGGCCGCGGCATTGTTGCTGACAGCCGTTACGCTTACGGTTACCGATTCCCTCGGCTGAACCGGCCCGAACTTTGCTTGTTTGGGTTCAACCACGAGGCCAGCTGGCAAGTTGAATTGCAATGAGCCCGACACCGGCTCGTTCAGTTTGTTCTCCAAGGTGAATGTCACGATCCGGCGGTCCTGGTCCAACATCCTGATCACTGCAGGAATAGGTTTCACAATCATCGGGGCCTCTGGCAGAGGTTCCTCCAAGCGATCCTCGACAACAGTCGGCGGCTTGCCGAAAACGACAATGCCCTGTGCGGCGCTTGCTGTTGCCGCGTTGCCGTTCACTGTGACTGGGCCATTGACTCCCGCTAACCTTATTCCGGTCCAGTCGCCCCGCAGCGTCACCGATCCGCCATTGGTGATCCGCGCATATCCGTAATTTTTGAAGGTGAAAGAAAGTGGCCGTTCGCCGGCGACAGTAAGCGTATGCTCTGCGCCTTCTCGCTGTGGTCCGAATGCTATCGCAGCATAGTCGGTGAAATCATTCGCATCGATCCGAATAACAGCTGCGCTTTTCGTCCGACCAAGAGTGACAACGCGGATAACCCGCGGCGGATCGTCACCTTCGCAGGGTTCATGACAGGCCACGAAAAGTGCCTCGCGCTGGCCGGTGCGGCGCGCCACTACTGTAGCCAACCGGTCAAGCTTGGCACCTTTCTGTTGCTCGGACACCAACTTTGCCAGCTCATCGCCCCAAACGCCATGCACCACAAGTGTCTGAGGCTCGCCAGCCATACTCAGTCGCAACTTCGCTTTATGGTCGTACCACTCTCTGGTGTAGGAATCGCCACGTGAGCCGGGTTTTTCCTGAATGACAAAATCGAGCATCCACGGCTGGCTGGTGATCATGGCTCTCTGATCGTCGACCAACCAGTAGCGCTTCATTAATGCGTTTGTGGGCTCAAAGGGATCTGGTTTTTCCGGCTCGACTCTGCCGAAACTATGCAGGACAAAGTCGTAAGTGTGTGGAACCGGACTGGTGGCGTGAACGGCGTCGAGTAGGTATTGCTTTGTTAGTAAGAGCGCGCGGGTTTGGTCGACACTTTCGAACACACCGTCAGACGAACCGGCTAGAAATTTCACCTCGGGCGAGAATTCATATCGCAACGCGGTGAGTTCGGCGTCCTGCGTCTCGCCCTCATCGACGATTAGCGTATTGTGGGAAACGCTATTGCGCGTCCAGCCGATGTTCGGATTTTCATATTGGAGAGCATTGTAATCCGGGTAGAAGAGTCGTCCGGCACCATGTAGGGTGATGCTGAATTTGTCGCGGTGATCGTGACCGTAACCCTTGCTCATGATCAGGAACACCGCGATAGCCTTACCGCTTGTCCAGTAGTTGGGGCTCTCATCGGAGCGCAGCATCGCTAGGCCATAGGTGGGCCACACCTTCGACTGCGCCGGCGGCAGTTGAATCTCAGCGGGGAGCGACGGATGTTCGATCAGGTTTGGCGTATACCCATGAATCATTGACACAAAGGCACCGTAGCGCGGATCCCGCGATGCATTGTAGGCAGCGATCAGAGGCTCGTGCATGACGATGTTGCCTTCTGAGACGGCCGGGTTGACAAGGATCAGGTCGCCCAGGGCGTTGGTCGAGCCATCGCCATAGTTGGCGACACGGATCTGTCCGGAGCCGTAACCGGTGCGCTCGATCGGGTAGGCGCTATCGATATAGTAATCCATCAACCCCTTCCCCGAACCGCCATTGGCATATCGAGCGCTGAACCAATCCTTCTGGTCATAAAGGCCACGCCAGTAGGACAGCCGCGCGATCATCAGCAGTACTTCGTGCGCTATTGGATAGATCGGCGCCTCGTGCCAGGGGCCGCCGTCTTTGAGCATCGTGTCAAGGACGACATCGTAGCCACCAAGTCGAGGACCCCAAGGCTTGGTGCGCCGTAATCCCCACTCGATCAGTTCACTATTGTCGGTGGCGAGGCCGGCGAGAGCCACGGTCGAGGTTGGTTTGAACACCAGGTTTGCTGTCTGTGTCCAATGATCCATGGCACGCATCTTGTAACGCGACCACAGCACGATACCTCCCTCTATCTCGTGTCGAGCTGAAGCTTCCAGGCCATTGTATGCCCAGTCGAAGGCGAGGTAGCCGGAGATGTCGGTGTCGTAGTAAACTTCAGGAATGCCTACCTGACCGCCTTTGAAAAAGTCACTGTTGAGGCGCTCGGAGGCCCTCACTGTCCAATAAGCGCTCTTGCCGTATTTCCCTAACAGCCACTGTTGCGCAATCGAGGCGTCTCCACGGTCCCCTTCGAGGGCGTAAAGAAACGCCGCGGCGAGGCCATCGCCTTTGGAGGCAACCTCGCTCAGTCGTGCATGATCCGAGTTGGCCCATGCCTGCTTCACAACCAGTTCATGCAAACGGTCGCGCTCGACCGGTGGCATGAAATAAGGCCGCTCGTGGTGCTGAGCACGGGCTTGTCGAACGCGTGTGTTGGCGAGGGCAAGCGCGGCAAGCAGTCCTGCTCCCGCAGCACGACGCGTTATGGACCCGTAAGAATATACGAAGGAGGGGGTGACGTCTGCCCGGAGAGAAAGCAGGAGCTGCCACGGTGACGCTCGCTGAAAGTGGGCTATGGTGCCGCCGCCCGGGGCACAGCGAACATCCTCTAATGCCGGTGGCTTGTGGCCGAGAGGTCCTCCGGACTGTTCTATAGAGGAACCGGCTCGCGATAATGATCTGGGTTTCACGCCGAAGATCTCGTTGTTTAGCAGTTCATCGCGCAGGCAAAAGTTGAAGCTTTCCGCGTACAGCCGCCTCTTCTCGCAAATCCGGACATGTGGATTTCCCAACAAGATGTTTCATTCACCTGACCGGAAGCAATTTGTCGGCTGATCGACTTGGCACTGAGGGCAAATCAAAAAAGAAAGCAGGGTAACAAATAGATTCGCGGACGACGGCAGTAGATAAACCGTTAAGCGGCCTTGAAATGCCGAACCTTCAACGAACGTAT
>JBAUCK010000324.1:0-16914 GCA_049677525.1 Xanthobacteraceae bacterium | reverse complement strand
TTCAACGCCTGGTGCGACCGCATGCCGATGGTGGTGCTCGGCGCCACGGGGCCGGTCGATGCCGTCAAGCGCCGGCCCTGGATCGATTGGATTCACACCGCGCGCGACCAGGGCGCGCTGGTCCGCGAATATACCAAATGGGACGATCAGCCAGCCTCGCCCGCCGCAGCGCGCGAAGCCATTCTGCGCGGCACCTGGATCGCCAATACCGTTCCGCAGGGGCCGGTCTATATCAATTTCGACGCGGAAGTGCAGGAGGCAAAAGTCAGCGAGCCTTTGCCGCCGATCGATGTCGCCCGCTTCATGCCGCAGATTTCGACCGCGGCGCCTACCGAGCAGGTGAAGCAGGCTGCGGCGATGCTCAAGGGCGCCAAGCAGGTGCTGATCCTCGCCGGACGCAGCTCGCGCGATCCGGAGGTGTGGAAGGCGCGCGTCGCGCTTGCCGAGGCGCTCAATGCGCGGGTGCTGAGCGACCTGAAAATCGGCGCCAGCTTTCCGACCGACCACCCGCTCTATTTCGGCTCGCCGCGCGCGGTGACGCCGGAAGGCGTCGAGGGGCTGAGAGACGTCGATGTCGTTTTGAGCCTCGATTGGGTCGATCTCGCCGGCGCGCTGCGCTGGTTCGGGCCGTCGCCAAACGCCAAGGTGATCCAGATCTCGCTCGACCATCGCATCCACAATGGCTGGAGCATGGATCACCAGGGCCTGCCGCCGGTCGACCTTCTGCTATCCGCCGATCCCGATCTGGTCGTGCCGGAACTGGTCAAGGAAATCGGCACCAGCACTAAGCCCCATGCGGTGCCCTCCCCGCGCAAAATTTCCGACAAGGAGCTATCGGGTTTCACCAACGAAAATATCGCACGCGCCTTGCGCAAAGTGCTCGGTGACCGGCCGGTCACTTACACGCATCTGCCGCTGTCCTGGGACGACACCTGGATGCCGTTCCGCCGTCCGCTCGATTTTGTCGGCTCCGACGGCGGCGGCGGCGTTGGCGGCGGTCCGGGCATTTCCGTCGGCGCCGCGCTGGCGCTGAAGGGAACGGGACGGCTGCCGATCGCGATCTGCGGCGACGGCGACTTCCTCATGGGCGTCACTGCGGTGTGGACCGCCGTGCACTACAAGATCCCGCTGCTCTTCGTTATCGCCAATAACCGCTCATTCTATAACGACGAACTGCACCAGGAGCGCATGGCGCGGGCGCGCAATCGGCCGGTCGAGAATAAATGGATCGGCCAGCGCATGTCCGATCCCGATGTCGATATCGCCGCCATGGGCCGCGCCCAGGGCGCTGTCGGGTTCGGTCCGGTCACCAAGCCGGGCGACCTTGCCGGCGTGCTGCAAAAAGCCATCGCGGAAGTCGATACCGGCGGCGTCGCCGTCGTCGATGTCCGCGTCGAACCCGGCTACACCGCCGTCATGACCGCCGCCATGACCCGCGCCGGCAGCTAAACAGTATCGTCCATGGCCGTTGCAGCGACGAGCGATCGCGTCGTGCCGGCTCCGCAGACGGAGCCGGCGATCCTCGTTGTCGACGACCTGGTCATGCGCTTTGTCACCGGCGACGGCGGCGTCACTGCGCTCGACCATGTGTCGTTCAAGGTCAAGCCCGGCGAATTCCTGGCGGTGATCGGACCGTCGGGCTGCGGCAAGTCGACCTTGTTCAGTATCGTCGGCGGCCTGTTGAGCGGCTACCAAGGCTCGGTCAGCGTCGCCGGCCACTCCATCGCCGGACCGCACGCATCCATCGGCATGGTGTTCCAGGAGGAATCGACCTTTCCCTGGCGCAATGTCGTCGACAATGTGTGCTTCCCCCTGGAAATTGCCGGCATGCCGAAAGCCGAGCGCATCGACCGCGCACAACATTTCATTTCCATGGTCGGCCTCGACGGTTTCGAGAAGCGCTATCCTTCCGAATTGTCGGGCGGCATGCGCCAGCGCGTGTCGATGGCGCGCACGCTCGCCTCGGAGCCGAAGATTTTACTGATGGACGAGCCGTTCGCCGCGCTCGACGAGCAGACCCGACTCCTCCTCGGCGACAAGGTTCTGCAAATCCAGCAGCAGCTGAAACAGACGACGCTGCTGATCACCCACAACATCACCGAAGCGGTGCAGCTTGCCGACCGCATCCTGGTGATGACCTATCGGCCGGGCCGGGTGAAGCGCATCGTCGATATTGACCTGCCGCGGCCGCGCAGCTCGGAGATCGTGTCGAGCGAAGCCTTCGGCCGCTACGTCGCTCAGATTTGGAGCGATCTGCGCGAGGAAGCGAGCCGCGGAATGGTCGATGACGAAACCCGCAAGCTCCACGCCCGGGACGCGCCAGAGAAGCAGTTATGACGACGGCCAGGCTCGCCCCGCCCCGTTGGCTGCCGACCGTGGTTGGCCTGGGCTCCGGTGTGCTGGTTCTCGTCGGCGTTGAAATTCTGGTCCGCGTCGGCGCGATCAACCGTTTCATCGTGCCACTGCCGTCGGAAATCGTTCTCAGCTTTGCGCGTGTCATCACCGAAGAGGACATTCCGCGCCGCCTCGTGCAGACGGCTTGGGAATGCCTCGCCGCGAGCCTGTTGCTGACGGTGTTCGGCGTCGCCTTCGGCGCGCTGATGCACCGGGTCCGGCTCATTCGGCTTGCCTGCGAAACCTGGGTCGCGGCTTTCGCTTCGGCGCCGCTGGTGCTCGCTTATCCCCTGTTCCTGGTGCTGTTCGGGCGCAGCACCTTGACCATCATCATGCTCGCCTTCCTTTCCGGCCTGCCGCCGGTGATCCTGAAAACCGTCGAGGGCCTCACCGCCACGCGCCGCGTGCTCATCAATGTCGGCCGCAGCTTCAAGCTCACGCCAACGCAGCAATTCTGGAAGATTTTGTTTCCCTCGGCGCTGCCGACGATTTTCGTCGGCATCCGGCTCGGCATGATCTTCGCGCTGATTAATGTCGTGGCCGTCGAATTCCTGATCAATTTCGGCGGGCTCGGCCAGCTTATCAATGAGCTCGCGGAGCGCTACGACCTGCCCGGCACCTATGCAGCGATCTCGTTTGTCGTTCTCATCAGCATCGTCTTCTTCATCGTCACCGAAAGAGCCGAGCGATGGCTGAGATCGTAACGCGCGCGCCGGCGACACGGCCTTGGGTCTCAGGCGTCACGCTGCTGCGCATCGCGATCGTGCTGTTCGCACTCGTCGCCTGGGAGGTGATGGCGGACTCGGGCCTGTTTTATCGCGGCGTGGTGCCGTCGCTATCGGCGATCGGCGCGGCGCTTGTGAAGCTGCTCTCGACCGGCGATTTCTATTGGAATGTCGGGGTCACTGCCGAGGAGATCGCGGTCGGGCTTGCGATCGGTGGCATTTGCGGCGTGATCGCCGGCCTGGTCATCGGCGGCAATCGCTTCATCGCCCAGGCCTTCGAGCCTTATCTCTATTATCTCGGCCCGACGCCGAAGATCGTGTTCTTCCCGGTCATGATCATGTGGTTCGGCGTCGGCGGCGGCTCCAAGATCGCGATGGGCGCCGTGTCATGTTTTTTTCCCATTGCGCTGAGCGTCGCCGCGGGGATGCGCCAGATCGATCCGGTCCTCATCCGGGTCGGCTTTAGCTTCCGCGCCAATGCCTGGCAGATGGCGACGAAGATCTATCTGCCGGCGATGCGCCATCCGATCGTCAACGGCTTGCGGCTCGGACTTGGCGTGGCGCTGATCGGCACCCTGCTGGCCGAAACCAAGCTGTCCAATCAGGGCCTCGGCTTCCTGGTCATTCAGGCCTACAACAGTTTCAATATGCCGCTGCTTTACGCCATTCTGGTCGTGCTGTTCGTGATCGCGATCGGCATCAATGCCGTGGTGGCGCGGTTCGTCCGCCTCGACGACGCCAGGCGGAACTGACGACAAAGAGCGCCAAAAATGGCGCTCCGACATGGGAGCGAGACGCTATGCGCAAACGAAAGCGTGGCTTTAGCATAACTTCGCTCGAACAGCCTGCACTCGAACAAGTCGCGGGCAATGGTCTCCTACATCGCCGGGCGCTGCTCAGTGGCAGCGTCGCCTTTGCCGGCGCGCTGACCGCAAGCTCAGGACTCACCAGCGCCGCTGCGGATCCACTCGACGAACCGGAATGGAGCCTCGCGCCCGGCGACGTTACGCCGGCGCTGCAAAAGCCCTCGCATTTCGAAGACAAAGTCGTGCGCACCTTGAGCAATCCGAAAGGCGATGCCCGCACGCAGCATGCCCGCGCGCCGCTGCAGATGCTCGAAGGTACGATCACGCCCAACCTACTGCACTTCACAATTTTGCATTCGGGCATTCCCGACATCGATCCGGACAAGCACGTCCTGGTCATCCACGGCCAGGTGAAGCAGCCGCTCGAATTCACGCTCGAAGCGCTCAGCCGCTATCCGATGGTGACGCGCAAGCATTTCGTCGAATGCGGTGGCAACAGCGCACCGATGTTCTCGCCCGAGCCGATCCAGGCCACGGTACAGGCGCTGCACGGGCTGTCCTCCTGCGCGGAATGGACCGGCGTGCCGCTTTCGATCCTGTTGGACGAGGCCGGCGCCGACACCAGCGCCAAATGGCTGATTGCCGAAGGCGCGGACTCGCTCGCGGTGTCGCGCAGCGTGCCGATGAAGAAAGCCTATGACGACGCCATGGTCGCGCTCTACCAGAACGGCGAGCGCCTGATGCCGGGCAACGGTTATCCGATGCGGCTGCTTCTGCCCGGCTACGAAGGCAATATGAACATCAAATTCCTGCGCCGGCTCAAAGTCGTCGATCAGCCGGCGATGACTTATTACGAGTCGCGCAACTATTCGCCGCTGTTGCCGGACGGCAAGGCGTACAAGTTCTATTTCGTCAATGAGGTGAAATCCTTCGTCACGCGGCCGTCGTTCGGCTACAGCCTCAAAGGTCCGGGCTTCTATGAGATTTCCGGACTCGCCTATTCCGGCATGGGCCGTATCGAGAAAGTGGAAGTCTCCGCCGACGGCGGCAAAAGCTGGGGCGACGCCGTCATCGACGGACCGGTGAGCCCAAAAGCCTTCACGCGCTTTCGCATGCCGTGGCGCTGGGACGGCCAGCCGGCGGTCCTGACCAGCAGAGCCTGGGACGATTCAGGCGCGGCGCAGCCGCTGCGCGCCGATTTCGTCGCCGCCCGCGGCGAAGCCAAGAAAGTGCCGAATGTGCTCGGCTTTCCCAACCAGCATTACAACAGCCTCACGTCATGGGCGGTCAACGGCGGCGGGGAGGTCAAACATGTCTATGTTTAAAAACCTCGTCGGCGCGGCGCTATTGGCACTCACCTGCGCGACACCCGCACTCGCCGGTGATGCCCCGGGACTGGGCAAACCAATTTCGGAAGCCGACATCAAGCCGTGGGACATCTCGGTGCTGCCTGACGGCAGCAATCTGCCGCCCGGCAGCGGCACGGCAGCGCTCGGCGCCAAGCTCTATGTCGACAAGGGCTGCAACCTCTGTCACGGCGACAACGGCAAAGGCGGGCCGAATCCAGCGCTGGTCGGCAATCCGCCGCTCACCGCCGACGGCATCGCGTCGCTTAAAACCATCGCCAATTTCTGGGCCTGGCCGACCACGCTGTTCGATTATATCCGCCGCGCCATGCCGTGGCCGACGCCGCACACGCTGAACGACGACGAGGTCTATGCGCTCTGCGCCTATCTGCTCGAGGCCAACAACCTGATCCCGCAAGACGAAGTGATGAACGCGCAGACTTTGCCGAAAGTAAAAATGCCGAACCGCAACAATTTCATCATCCGGTTTCCGGACCGGATTTAGCGTGGAGCGCTAAAGCTTAAACGTCTCGTAGGTCGCCGGGTGGAACAGCTCCTCGACCTTCACGCGGCGCGGCGACAGGCCTTCGGCGTGATGCTGGCCGAGGAAATAATCGAGCACTTTGCGGTTCGGCTCGACGCCGTAGGACCAGAAATCGTGGCCCATCAGATCGCGTGCTTCCTTCAGCCGTTCCTCGACGAAAGGCAGCGTCACTTTGGTGGCCGATGTGTCCGATAGTTTCTTCAGGCCCGCTTCCTTGGCCTGCTCGAACGCCTTGTACACCGCGCCCGGTAGCCAAGGATGTTTCTCGGCAAGCTCGCGGCGGATGCCGAGCACGTGCATGATCGGAAAGAAGCCGGTGCGCTTGAAATAATCCCTCGCCACCGCGACCGGATCGGGAAACAGCCAGCCGATATGCGGATGGCCCTTCTCGATCAAAGTCGGCGGCCGCGGCGCGATGAAGCCGTCGATCTCGCCCTCTTCGAGCAGCTGGGAAATCGTCTTGCCCTCCGGCGCATTGTCGAGCTTCACGCCGGCCGGCAGGTTGACGGTGATCTTTTCCAGCCGCCCGGCTTCCTCGATGCCGCCGCGGATCCAGTGAATATCAGAGCGCTTGACGCCGTAATCGTCTTCGAGAAACGAACGCGCCCAGACATTCGCGGTGAGCTGATATTCCGGCACAGCGACTTTGCGGCCCTTGAGGTCCTGCGGCTTCTTGATGCGGTCGGTGCGCACATAGACCGAAGTGTGGCGGAAGGCGCGCGAAACGAAAGCCGGCACGGCGATATAGGGGCAATTGCCCTGCGCGGTCTTCACCGTATAGCTCGACAACGACAATTCACAGATGTCGAACTCGGCGGCACGAAAGGCACGAAAGAAAATCTCTTCCGGCACGAGCGTCATATAGACCGGATCGACGCCGTCGATCTGGACGCTGCCGTCGATCAGAGCGCGGGTGCGGTCATAATCGCCGACGGCGACGGAGAGATTGAGCTTGGTCATTTCGCTTCCCTGGATTGCCTAAAATCGCGGCCCCCAGATAGCCGCTCGGGAGGGCCTGTGCCAAGCCGCGAATGCGCGGGGTTGAAATGCAGGTCTGCGCTAACGTCCGGCAAAGGGCTCGGCCGGCGCGATATCCGTAATCCGAAACTGCACGCGCTCCTCGCCCTGCCAGCGGTCGAGCGCCAAAGAGCCGGCGGCGTGAACCTGGCGGCCGCGGCTGTTGCGCAAAGCCGCGCCGAGCTTGCCGCCCGAGGCGCGGAAGGCAATGGCGTTGACGCTCGTGCCGTCGGCGGATTTCAGCCGCGCCCGCACATGTGCCTGGCCGACCTCCTCCGCATAGGTCACGGTATGCGCGGGCAATGCGATCACCGGCTCCGGATTGCCCGAGCCGAACGGCCCGGCGCGGCCGATCATGTTGACGAGTTCGGTGTCTGTGGCCGCAGCCGTCACCGCGCCGTCGATCAAAAGCCCGCTGGCGCGCCGCGCAATCTCGACATCGGCGCTGAGCGAGGCTTCGAGAAAGGCGCGCCATTCCGCAAGCGCACCTTTGCGCAAGGTCACGCCGGCCGCCATGGCGTGGCCGCCGCCTTTGAGCAATATCCCTTCGGCGACGCCGCGCCGTACCGCGCGGCCGATATCGACGCCCTGCATAGAGCGGCCGGAGCCGGTGCCGATGCCGCCGGGCTCGAGCGCAATGGCAAAGGCCGGGCGGTTGAATTTTTCTCGCAGCCGCGCCGCGACGAGGCCGACTACGCCGGGATGCCATCCCTCTGCGGCGGTGACGACCACCGCGCCCTTTTCTTCGATGCCAAGCGCGGCAATGGCCTCAGCCTCGGCTTGCGCCAGTGTGTCCTGCTCGATGGCCTGGCGCTCGCGGTTGAGCCGGTCGAGCTCGGTGGCGATTTTCGCCGCCTCGATCGGGTCGTTCTCGAGCAGGAGTTTGGTGCCGAGATCGGCGCGGCCGATACGCCCGCCGGCGTTGATGCGCGGCCCGAGCAGAAAGCCGAGATGCCAGGCTTCCGGCGGCGACGACAGCCGCGCCACATCCATCAGGCTCACCGGCCCCGGCCGCTCGCGCCGGCGCAGCGCGATCAGGCCTTTGGCGACAAAAGCGCGATTGAGCCCGATCAGCGGCACCACATCGGCCACAGTGCCGAGCGCGACGTCGTCGAGCAGACCGAGCAGATCCGGCTCCGGCCGATCGCCGTGCCAGAAGCCGCGCGCGCGCAGCACGCGATTGACCGCCACCACCGTCATGAAGGTAAGCCCGACGGCAGCGAGATGGCCGAGGCCCGACAGATCGTCGCGGCGGTTCGGATTGACGATGGCAAAAGCCGGCGGCAGCCCCTCGTCGGCCTGATGATGATCGATCACGACGACATTGAGGCCGAGCTTCTTGGCCTCACCGAGCGGCTCGATACTGGTGGTGCCGCAATCGACGCAGATCAGAAGCGTCGCGCCGCGTGCAGCGAGCGCGCGCACGGCTTCCACATTCGGCCCATAGCCTTCGAACAGCCGGTCCGGAATATGGATGAGCGGATCGATACCGCCAAAGCGCAGATAGCGCGCGAGCAGCGCCGCCGAGGTGGCGCCATCGACGTCGTAATCGCCAAAGATGGCGACGTTCTCTCCCCGCTCGACGGCATCGGCGATGCGGGTCGCGGCCTCCTCCATCGCCGTGAGCACATAGGGATCGGGCATCGCCTGTTTGATCGTCGGGTTGAGAAACGCCTCGACCGCATCGACCTCGATATTGCGGCCGGCGATGATGCGGGCGAGCAGTTCGGGGAGATCGTGGCGTTGCGCGATGGCGAGCGCGCGCGCACTGCCGCGCTCGTCGAGCCGGTCGCGCCAAGCGCGTCCGGTCGCCGAATTCTCGACGCCAAGAAACAAGCGGGTCTCAGCCATTTGCGCGATTGTAGAGCGAATTGCGCCGCAGCGAGCTTCTAAGCAGCGGCTATCCGCAGAAATAAGGCGCTACTCGAATTTATCAAGCTTGCGGTGCTCGGCGCGGATCCAGCGCACGGTGCTGCTCGCCGAGCGCATCACGACGGTCTCGGTCTCGATTATGCCTTTGCCGAAATGCACGCCTTTGAGCATGGGGCCGTCGGTGACGCCGGTTGCGGCGAACAGGCAATCGCCGCTCACCATGTCCTCGATCTCATATTTCTTGCGCGGGTCTTTGATGCCCATTTTGGCGACGCGTTCGCGCTTCTCGTCGGTGTCGACGACAAGCCGGGTCTGCATCTGCCCGCCGATACATTTGAGCGCGGCGGCGGCCAGCACGCCTTCCGGCGCGCCGCCGATGCCGAGATAGATGTCGATACCGGTCTTGTCCGGGTCCGCGGTGTGAATGACGCCGGCGACGTCGCCGTCGCTGATCAGGCTCACCGCGGCGCCGACTTTGCGCACCGCCGCAATAATGTCGGCATGACGCGGCCGGTCGAGGATCATGGCCGTGATGTCTTGCGGCTTCACGCCCTTGGCCTTGGCGAGGTTGAGAATGTTCTCGTCGGCCGGCGCGTCGAGATCGACCACGTTTTTAGGACAGCCGGGACCAATGCCGATCTTGTCCATGTAGATGTCCGGCGCGTGCAGCAGCGTACCGGCCGCAGCCATTGCCAAAGTCGCAATCGCGCCCGGCATGTTCTTGGCGCAGAGCGTCGTGCCTTCGAGCGGGTCGACCGCGATATCGACTTTCGGCCCGGATTTATTGCCGACTTTTTCGCCGATATAGAGCATCGGCGCCGCGTCCATCTCACCCTCGCCGATGACGACGGTACCGTCGATCGACAGGCCCCCGAGCTCGCGGCGCATGGCGTCGACGGCAGCGCCGTCGGACTTCTTCTCGAGCCCGCGCCCGCGCAGCCGGGCCGCCGCCACCGCGGCCAATTCGGTTACACGCGCGATCTCAATCGACATGATGCGATCAATGCCCGACTGGGAACGGGCAGGCTTCGATGACATGGGAGCAATCTCCATAAACGGCCGAATACGCTTGTGAACGTCAGTTCTTCTCGATGCGGATGACTTGCGGCTTGCCGTAAACCACGCGGTCGCGGCGCACGGCGGCGAGAGCTTTGTGCACGGCATCCTCGTTGGTCGCATAAGTCGTCATGATGACGGGCACCGCCTCGTTGGAGCGGCCCGGCTGCGCCGCGCCGGCCGAACCGACCGGATGCCGCTGCACGATGGATTCGAGCGATATTTTCTGCTGGGCCAGCCGGTGCGCGATGGTGGCCGCGGTGCCGGGCCGGTCGCGCGCCAAGAGGCGAATGTAATAGCCGCCTTCGTGGTGCTGCATCGGCGCTTTGCGGGTCGGCGTCATGCGCGCCACCGGACAGCCAAACGGCGCGCAGCGCACCCCGCGCGCAATGTCGGCGAGATCGGCGACGATGGCCGAAGCTGTCGCGACACCGCCCGCGCCGGGGCCGACCAGCGTGATCGGCGCGATGCCTTCGGCGTCCACCGTGACCGCATTGGTCACGCCCATCACCTGGGCGATCGCGGACTCCTTCGGCACCATGGTCGGATGCACGCGCTGTTCGATGCCCTCGCCGGTCTTCACCGCGACACCGAGCAGCTTGACGCGGTAACCGAGCTCGCTCGCGGCATCGAGATCGGCGAGCGTGATCGAGGAAATGCCTTCGACATAGATCGCCCTAGGATCGATCCTGGTGCCGAAGGCGAGACTTGCCAGGATGGCAAGCTTCTGCGCGGTGTCGTGGCCTTCGATGTCGAAGGTCGGATCGGCCTCGGCATAACCGAGCCGCTGCGCGTCGCGCAGGATCTCGTCGAACGGCAGCCGGTCCTGCTCCATGCGCGACAGGATGTAATTGCAGGTGCCGTTGAGGATTCCGTAGATGCGCGAGAACGACGCGCCGTTGAGCCCTTCGCGCAATGTCTTCACGATCGGAATGCCGCCGGCGACCGAGGCTTCGAAATTCAAGGCGACATGTTTGCGCTCGGCAAGCGCGGCAAGCTTCTGGCCGTGGGCGGCGAGCAGCGCCTTGTTGGCGGTCACCACCGGCGATCCGGCTGCAAGCGCGGTCTCGACCGCGCCTTTGGCCGGATCGCCGGCGCCGCCCATGACTTCGACGAAGACATCGATTTCGGGATCCCTCGCCAAGGCGACCGGATCGGCGACCCAGCGAAACTTTTTCAGATCGAAATCGCGCTTTTTGCCGCGCGTGCGCGCATTGAGCGCGACGATCTCGATCGGCCGCCCGCAGCGCGCCAACAGCTTGTCGCGTCCCTGATCGAGAAGATGTACAACGGCGCTGCCGACGGTACCAAGCCCGGCAAGACCGACTTTCAGCGGCTCAGCCATAACGCGTCGCCCAAATTGGGAAAAAAACGACGCCCGATTAACGCCGCGTCGCAAGGGGAACGACGTTGTGCAGCATTTCCGGCCCCGTTTCAAGAAAGCGCCGGATATTGCGTGCCGCCTGCCGGATGCGCTGCTCGTTCTCCACAAGCGCGATCCGCACATGGCCCTCGCCGTGCTCGCCAAAGCCCTCGCCGGGCGACACCGCGACCGAGGCTTTCTCGACAAGAAGCGTCGAGAATTCGATGGTCGAGAGCGTCCGGAACGGCTCGGGGATCGGCGCCCAGGCGAACATCGAGGCCTTCGGCGGCGGTACATGCCAGCCGGCCCGGCCGAACGAATCGACCAGCACATCGCGGCGGCGGCGATAGATGGCGCGCATGTCGCGGATGCAGTCGTCGGGCCCATTGAGCGCCGCGGTTGCCGCCACCTGGACCGGCGTGAACGCGCCATAATCGAGATAGGATTTGACGCGGCTCAATGCCGCAATGACGCGCTCATTGCCGACGGCAAAGCCGATGCGCCAGCCTGGCATCGAATAGGTCTTCGACATCGAGGTGAATTCGACCGCGACATCCATTGCGCCCGGCACCTGCAGAATCGAAGGCGGCGGATCGTCATCGAAATAGACCTCGGCATAAGCGAGATCCGACAGCACCAAGAGCCCGTGCTTTTTCGCGAACGCGACAAGCTCGCGATAGAAATCCAAATTGGCGACGCAAGCGGTCGGATTGGACGGATAGCACACGACAACTGCGATCGGTTTCGGGATCGAATGTGAAACCGCACGCTCGAGCGCGCCGAAAAATGCGTCGTTGGCTTCGACCGGCACCGAGCGGATGGCGCCGCCCGCCATCAGAAAGCCGAACACGTGAATCGGATAAGTCGGGTTCGGCACGATGATGATGTCGCCGGGCGCGGTGATCGCCTGCGCCACATTGGCAAAGCCTTCCTTCGAACCGAGGGTCGTGACGACCTGCGTCTCGGGATTGAGCTTCACACCAAAATGGCGGGCGTAATAAGCAGCCTGCGCCTTGCGCAGCCCGGGAATTCCCTTGGATGCGGAATAGCGGTCGGTGCGCGTTTTGCCGACGACCTCTTTGAGCTTCTCGACCACATGCGCCGGCGCCGGCAGGTCAGGATTGCCCATGCCAAGGTCGATGATGTCGGCGCCGCCATTGCGAGCCGCGGCCTTGGCGCGGTTCACACTCTCGAACACATAGGGCGGCAGCCGCCGAATACGATAAAATTCCTCCATGGGAGTCCCCGCGGATCGTCTTTTCGATTGAGGGCCGATTATAGGCCCGATTCAGTGGTTTAAAGGGCAGAATATCACGGCTTCAGGCCGGCACCAGCGGTGCCTGAGGCGCCAGCGCCCTGTATGCCAGCGCCATTTATGCCAGCGCCCTGGGCGCTGGCGGTGGTAGCCGGCGGTACCGCGGCGGACGCCTGTTGCGCCGGCCTCTTGTGGGCAGGCTTCTTTGCCGTCGAGGCTGTCGCTTGACCGGTCGATCCAGACGCAGGCTTGCTCGGCGGCGCTTCGGCGTTGAGATGATCGCGCTGGCTGATCAGGTCCTCGGTCGCCTTCTGCACCTGGACCTGATCCATCGGCGCATCGGCCCGCGGCGGCGGCATGTCGTGGACTGCCGGAAAGATCGAAGGATAATTGATCCCGGGCGAGCAACCGGCGACCAGCAAGCACGTCGCCGTAATGAATGCCAAGCCAAGCGGTGCAAAGCCAAGTGGCGCCGAACGCAAAAACACCGACCGCGCAGGCTTAAAGCCCGCGCGCGCGCGCGTTTTCATTCTCTGCAACCGCTGCACACTCAGTCTCCGATATCCCCTCAGAAGGCGCCCCGGCTTTGGCCTATTTGCTCGCGTTTTTGGCCGCCGAAAACCCGCCTCGCCGCCCCCATAGAATCTTAAAAAGTGCAAAGCCGCAATAAATTAAGGCAATCAACTCATAGCTTACACAAGCCGTCAAACTAGGATGTTAATATGTCGAAACAAGGACCGGTGCCACTGTCGCCTTCGGCGGTGCAGCAGAAACAAAACTGATGCGACCCTTAAGCAGTGCGCTAATAAAGTGCGCTGGCGGATGAGACTTCCGGGCTGCATTAAGCGTTGTCTTCTATATGCCGGAGTTGATAAGGCCAGTTCGCCGAGGGGCCGAACCCTCTCGTCAGTGAGGAACGCGCGTGCGAACTCCATCGCAACAACGGAGGCGCAGAACGCCGTGACGCAAAGCATCGTCACGCCAGGCACCGTCGCGCCGGATGCTGGCGCCCAGGGCGACCTCGTTACGCAAGCGCCGGCGCCGCAGGCCTCCATGCTGAAACAAGACGCATCGGAGTTCGCGGGCAAAATCGGCGCCGGCGACATTGAGCGGTTCTCGCGCAACCTGGCGCGGCTGGTCGAGGAAGGCGGGCGCGCACTCGCCGCCTATCTGCGGCCGCGCGAACAAGGCCGCATCACCGACGAAGTCGCCGACGAGCTTGGCGAAATCGCCAAAACGCTCGGTCACGTCGCGGAATATTGGCTCGCCGATCCGCAGCGCGTCGCGGAATTGCAGAACCGGCTCGGCAAGTCCTATCTCGAGCTCTGGGCGGTCGCCGCGAGGCGGCTCGCCGGCGAGCCCGCACCGGACATCATTGCACCGGCCGCCGGCGACAAGAGGTTCAACGATCCGGAATGGACGTCGAACCAGTTCTTCGATTTCCTCAAGCAGCTCTATCTGCTCACCGCGCAATGGGCCGACAAACTGGTCGCGGACGCCGCCGGTCTCGATGCGCATACGCGGCAAAAGGCGGAGTTCTACGTCCGCCAGATCCTCAACGCGATCGCGCCGACCAATTTCGTGCTGACCAATCCGGAACTGTTGCGCGAGACTTTTGCGTCAGGCGCGGAGAATCTGGTGCGCGGCATGCACATGCTGGCCGAGGATATCGAAGCCGGCGGCGGCGAGTTGCGCATCCGCCAATCCGACGATTCGATGTTCGAAGTCGGACGCAACCTCGCCGTCACGCCGGGCAAAGTCATCTTCCAGAACGAGATGATGCAGCTCATCCAGTACGCGCCGACGACCGAGACGGTGCTCAAGCGTCCGCTCCTGATCGTGCCGCCCTGGATCAACAAATTCTATGTGCTCGATCTGACGCCGGAAAAATCCTTCATCAAATGGTGCGTCGATCAGGGCATCACCGTGTTCTGCATTTCCTGGATCAATCCCGATGCGCATCTCGCGCAAAAGAGCTTCGAGGATTACGTCCGCGAAGGCCCGCTCACGGCGCTTGACGCCATCAAGAAGGCGACCGGCGAGGAAAAGGTCCACGCCATCGGCTATTGCGTCGGCGGCACGCTGCTATCGGTTGCGCTCGCAGCTATGGCGGCGCGGCACGACGAACGCATCATATCGGCAACTTTGTTCGCCGCGCAGGTCGATTTCACCTATGCCGGCGATCTCAAGGTCTTCGTCGACGAGGAGCAGGTCAGCGCCCTTGAGCAGAAAATGGCCGAGCGCGGCTATCTCGAGTCCGGCTCCATGGCGAGCGTCTTCAATCTGCTGCGCTCCAACGACCTGATCTGGCCCTATGTCGTCAACAATTACATGAAAGGCAAGGCGCCCTTCCCGTTCGATCTGCTGTACTGGAATTCCGACGCCACGCGAATGCCGGCCGCCAACCATTCGTTCTATCTGCGCAATTGCTATCTCGAAAACAAACTGTCGAAGGGCAAGATGGTGCTCGGCAATACGCTGGTCGATCTCAAGGCGGTGACGATACCGATCTACAATCTGGCGACGCGCGAAGATCATATCGCGCCGGCCAGATCGGTGATGGTCGGCTCAAAATGCTTCGGCGGCGACGTGCGCTTTGTCGTGGCGGGGTCGGGCCATATCGCCGGCGTCATCAACCCTCCCGCCAAGCGCAAATATCAGTATTGGACCGGGCCGAAGCCGCGCAACGCCGATCTCAACGGCTGGCTCGCCAAGGCCAAGGAACATGTCGGTTCATGGTGGCCGGATTGGCTGCTTTGGATCACGCGGCAAAGCCCGACCGAGGTTCCCGCGCGCGTTCCGGGCTCAGGTGCGCTCAAACCGCTCGAAGACGCGCCGGGAAGTTACGTGAAGGTCAAGGGCTAAGCGCCGACCCAAGCTTGGTTTCGGGCGCAAAAGAGGCTTCGAAAAACAGCTTCGACTTTACGGAAACAGCGCGACCTGTTCGAGTCCGGTCGTTTCCGCATAGCCGAGCATCGCATTCATGTTCTGCACCGCCTGGCCCGACGCGCCCTTGGTCAGGTTGTCGAGCGTGGAGCAGATGATGGCGCGGCCGGGGGTGCGATCGGCCGTCACGCCGACAAACGTCATGTTCGAGCCGCGCACATGCCGGCTTTGCGGCATGGCGCTGTACGGCAGTACATGGACGAAGGGCTCATTCGCATAGGACTTTAAAAGTATGGCGTGGAGGTCCTGCGGCGACGCTTTTGCGTCGCGCACATAGATCGTTGAAAAGATGCCCCTATTCATCGGGACCAGATGCGGCGTGAAGGTCGCGACCACGTCGCGGCCCACGGCTTTGGAGAATTCCTGATCGAGCTCGGCCATGTGGCGATGGTGGCCGACGCCATAAGCGTGAATGCCCTCGGAGACTTCCGAGAACAGCATTTCCTCCTTCGCCGCCCGGCCCGCTCCGGTCATGCCTGATTTGGCGTCGATCACGATCTCGTCGGGATTGATCGCCTTCGCCTTCAGGAGCGGGATCAGCGGCAGTTCGGAGCATGTCGTGTAGCAGCCCGGATTGGCGACGAGCCGCGCCAACTTCACGTCCGACCGATAGACTTCGGTGAGGCCGTAGACGGCCTCCTTCTGCAGCTCCGGCGCAAAATGCTCGTGGCCGTACCAGCGTGCGTAAGCCGCAGGATCGGACAATCGGAAATCCGCCGACAGGTCGACGACCTTGGTCGCAGGCGCTCGCGTGAGCAGATCCTTGATCACCTTCTGCGTCGTGCCGTGCGGCAGCGCGCAGAACGCCACGTCGAGCCCGAGCGCCTTCCAGTCCGCCGCCTCGATCGAGGTCAGCGCCGGCAGCGCAAACGGCGCGAATTGCGGAAACACGTCCGACATCGGCTTGCCGGCGCGGCGATCGGCGGTGAGCTGGACGATTTCGGCGTGAGGATGCCGAAGCAACAGCCGCACCAGTTCGGCGCCGGTATAGCCCGACGCACCGAGAATGCCGATTTTCGCTTTCGCAGACATGATGATTGGACCTTTGCTCAGGCCGGAACCGCAGGCAGAATATCAGGATCGAGAAAACTTCAAGATGACGGCCGCGGAACCGGCGGCACGAATGAGATTACGCGCGAGCGCGCATCCGTGCCGTGCCGGTACGGCGACGCTGGCGCTGGGCAGAAAAAAGGCTCGCGACGGGTAAGCTCATGGCCGGGCATATAAGGCGGACGCTTTGTGCCGTCAATCTGCACATGCTTTTGCCGTCCCGATGGCATAGTCCAACGTTCGGCCGGAAATGATTCGGCCGGCGTTGCGCGCGCGAACGGCGCGCTACATGCACGCGACATGGATGAGACTCTAGGATAGGGAATCCGGGACAAGCCGTGGGAAAAGCAGCGAAATCTTCCAAAGCCTCCAAGCCGGCAAAGGCCGTCGCCAACCTGTTCGCCGGCCTCGCTGAAGGTAAACGCAGCAACGCCCGCAGCAGTGCCGCAGCCCCGGCGCGCGGCTCCTCGGCCGAGCAAGCCTATACCGCGCGCCACATTGAAGTCCTGGAAGGGCTCGAGCCAGTCCGCCGCCGCCCCG
>JBAUCK010000323.1:0-6454 GCA_049677525.1 Xanthobacteraceae bacterium | reverse complement strand
CATGTCGGTCGCCAGCGTCGGCTGATAACCCACCGCCGAAGGAATACGGCCGAGCAGCGCCGACACTTCCGAGCCGGCCTGGGTGAAGCGGAAAATGTTGTCGATGAAGAACAGCACGTCCTGACCCCGATCGCGGAAATATTCGGCAACCGTCAGCCCCGTCAGCCCGACGCGGGCGCGGGCGCCCGGCGGCTCGTTCATCTGGCCATAGACCAGCGCGCATTTGGAGCCTTCGACGGAGCCTTCCTTGGGATCCTTGTTGACCTTGGACTCGATCATTTCGTGATAGAGGTCGTTGCCCTCGCGGGTGCGCTCGCCCACGCCGGCGAACACCGAATAGCCGCCGTGCGCCTTGGCGATATTGTTGATCAATTCCATGATCAGCACGGTCTTGCCGACGCCGGCGCCGCCGAACAGGCCGATCTTGCCGCCCTTGGCGTAAGGCGCGAGCAGATCGACGACCTTGATGCCGGTGACCAGGATCGCCGACTCGGTCGATTGATCGGTATATTTCGGCGCCTCCTGATGGATGGCGCGCATCGCTTCGCCCTTCACCGGGCCGGCTTCGTCGACCGGTTCGCCGATGACATTGATGATGCGGCCGAGCAACCCGGCGCCGACCGGAACCGAGATCGGCGCGCCGGTGTCCCTCACCTCCTGGCCGCGTACTAGGCCTTCGCTGGTATCCATGGCGACGGTGCGCACGGTGTTCTCGCCGAGCTGCTGGGCGACTTCGAGCACCAGGCGATGGCCCTGATTGGTGGTTTCGAGCGCGTTGAGGATCGGCGGCAGGCCTTCTTCAAAGTGCACGTCGACGACGGCACCAATGACCTGAGTGATGTGTCCGACTTGCTGAGCCATATTGTCCTCTTCGAGAAAGCGTTACAGCGCTTCCGCGCCGGAAATGATCTCGATCAATTCCTTGGTGATCATCGCCTGACGCGTGCGGTTATAGGTGAGTGTCTGCTTGCGGATCATGTCGCCGGCATTGCGCGTGGCATTATCCATCGCCGACATTTGCGCGCCGTAGAACGAGGCGGAATTTTCCAGGAGCGCGCGCAAGATCTGAACGGCGAGATTGCGCGGCAGCAGTTCCTGAAGAATGTCTTCGGCATCTGGCTCGAATTCGTAGACCGCGCCGTTCAAGGCATTGGCGGTGCCGGCATCGAAGACCGGCGGAATGATCTGCTGCGCGGTCGGGATTTGCGCGATCACCGAGCGGAAGCGCGAATAGAACAGCGTGCAGACGTCGAACTCGAACTTGTCGTACAGCGCGATGATCTTCTGCGCGATCTGTTCGGCATTCTCGAAATGCAGCACGCGCACCGAACGCAGATCGACCAGTTCGACGATCTGCGTCGGAAATTGACGGCGGATCTGATCGTAGCCTTTGCGGCCGACGCAGAAGAATTTGACCTCTTTGCCTTCGGCGGTCAGCGCGAACGCGCGCTCGCGGGCGAGCCGTACGATCGCGGTATTGAACGGGCCACACAGACCGCGTTCGGCAGTGCAGACCAGGAGCAGATGTTTCTGATTGCTGCCGCTGCCGCGCAGCAGCCGCGGCGCGGTATCGAGGCCGGCGACGGAGGCCGCGATGTTGCCGAGCACCTTGTCCATGTGCGACGCATAAGGCCGCGCCGCCTCGGCCGCCGCCTGCGCGCGACGCAGTTTCGACGCCGCGACCATCTGCATGGCCTTGGTGATCTTCTGCGTCGCCTTGGTGGCGGCGATGCGATTACGCAGGTCTTTAAGCGACGGCATCCGAGGCTCGATCTATTGCGATGCGCTCACGCGAAAGTCGTTGAGTGAATGTCATTACGCGAAAGTTTTTGCGAAACTTTCGACCGCGGCCTTGAGCTTGCCCGCGGTCGCATCGTCGAGATCGCGCGAATCGCGGATGGCGTTGAGAATGTCGCCATGCTGGCTGTGCAGCACGCCGAGCAGGCCGGCCTCGAAGGCGCGCACGCGATTGACCGGCAGCGGATCGAGATAGCCGTTGACGCCGGCATAGATCACGCAGACCTGCTCTTCCATTTTCAGCGGCGAGAATTGCGGCTGTTTCAGAAGCTCGGTGAGGCGTGAGCCGCGGGCGAGAAGCCGCTGCGTGGTGGCATCGAGGTCAGAGCCGAACTGCGCGAAGGCCGCCATTTCGCGGTATTGCGCGAGCTCGCCCTTGATACGGCCGGCGACTTTCTTCATCGCCTTGGTCTGCGCTGCCGAGCCGACGCGCGACACCGAGAGGCCGACATTCACCGCCGGCCGAATGCCCTGATAGAACAGATCGGTCTCAAGGAAGATCTGGCCATCGGTGATGGAAATGACGTTGGTCGGAATATAGGCCGACACGTCGTTGGCCTGTGTCTCGATGACCGGCAACGCGGTGAGCGAGCCGCCTTTGTGGTCATCGTTCATCTTGGCGGCGCGTTCGAGCAGCCGCGAATGCAGATAGAACACGTCGCCCGGATAGGCTTCGCGGCCCGGGGGCCGGCGCAGCAACAGCGACATCTGGCGATAAGCGACGGCCTGTTTCGACAAATCGTCATAGATGATGACGGCGTGCATGCCGTTGTCGCGGAAATATTCGCCCATGGCGCAGCCGGAAAACGGCGCCAAATACTGCATCGGCGCCGGATCGGAGGCGGTGGCGGCGACTACGATCGAATAATCGAGCGCGCCCTGCTCCTCCAGCACCTTGACGAATTGCGCCACGGTCGAGCGCTTCTGCCCGACCGCGACATAGACGCAGTAGAGTTTGATCTTCTCGTCGTTCGATTGGTTGATCGCCTTCTGATTAAGAATCGTGTCGAGCGCGATCGCGGTCTTGCCGGTCTGGCGGTCGCCGATGATCAGCTCGCGCTGGCCGCGGCCGATCGGGATCAGCGCGTCGATGGCCTTGAGCCCCGTCGCCATCGGCTCATTCACCGACTTGCGCGGAATGATGCCCGGCGCCTTGACGTCGACGCGCGCCTTCTTATCGGCCTTGATCGGGCCCTTGCCGTCGATCGGGTCGCCGAGTGCGTCGACGACGCGGCCGAGCAGGCCCTTGCCGATCGGCACCTCGACGATGGCGCGGGTGCGCTTGACGGTCTGGCCTTCCGCGATCTCGCGGTCGGAGCCGAAGATCACGATGCCGACATTGTCGCTTTCGAGATTGAGCGCCATGCCGCGTACGCCGCTCTCAAATTCGACCATTTCGCCGGATTGCACATTGTCGAGGCCATAGACGCGCACGATGCCGTCGCCGACCGACAGCACCTGGCCGACTTCGGAAACCTCGGCTTCCTGGCCGAAATTCTTGATCTGGTCTTTGAGGATTGCGGAAATTTCGGCGGCGCGGATGTCCATTAGCGAGCCTCTTTCATCGCGTGCTTGATCGCGTTGAGCTTGGTGCGCAGCGAGGTGTCGACCATGCGGCTCCCGAGCTTGACTATGAGTCCGCCGATGATGGCAGGATCGACGTTGATATCGAGAGCGACGTTCTTGCCGCTGACCGATTTAAGCGCAGTGCGAAGCGCTTGTGCGTGTTCATCCTTGAGCGGTTCGGCGACCGTGATTTGCGCGGTGGCTTCGCCCTTGTGCTGGGCGACGAGCTCGCTGAAGGCCCTGATCATGTCGCGCACCGCGAACAGGCGGCGATTGGACGTCACGAGCTTGAGGAAATTTCCGGCAAGCCCGCCGATGCCGGCGCGGTCGAGCACGGCAGTCAGCGCCTGCAGCTGTTCGTGGGTGGTGAAAGCGGGGCTGCGCACCAGCCGCAACAGATCGGCGCTCCCGGCGATCAGCGCATCGAAGCGCGCGAGATCGGCCTGCACCGCGTCGATCGCGTTCGCCTGCTTGGCGAGGTCGAACAGCGCGGTAGCGTAGCGGCCCGCCATGCCGAAAATGATGGGTTCTTCAGTGACCAAAATTCTGCTCGTTCGCTGCCGGTTCGTCGTTCTTGTGGAGCATTTCCGCAAGCCCCGCAACCGGCCCGGATGGCCGGCAACAAGTCCTTGAAATTGAAGCTGGACTTGGTTTCAGCAGGAACTTCGATTTCGTCCGGCGCAGTCCCTGTACCGCCCTCAAACGAAATCGCCGCGTTGCTAACATAGTGGCAATTGCGGTGCAACAACGGGGCATGCGGAAAATCGGCCGGTGCAACGCCGGAAATCCTGAAATCAGGAACCGGCCTCGGCGTGCTGGCGGATGGTGTCGAGAAAGAGTTCGCCATATTGGCGAAGCTTGGCCTCGCCGACACCGTGCACCAGGCTCATCTCACTCGCATTGCGCGGCCTGAGCCGGACCATGTCGATCAAGGTCTTGTCGGCAAAGACGACATAGGCAGCGACGCGTTGCTCCTTGGCGAGCTCCGAGCGCCGCTTGCGCAGCGCTTCGAACAATCCCCGATCGCCCACGGCTCCTTCCGCAAACGCCACGGCATTGGCTCTGGCGCGCGCCGTCTTGCGGCTCGATTTGAGCGTGTCCTTGCGCAGCGTGATCTTGTCTTCGCCTTTGAGCACACGGCGGCCAGCCTCGCTCACCGACCAAGTGCCGAAACCGGTGACGTCGAGCGTGATGACGCCCGCGCCATTGAGCTGGCGGAAGATTGCGCGCCATTCCTGCACGCCATATTCCTTGCCGACGCCGAAGGTCGGCAGCTTGTCGTGACCGAATTTTGCGATCGCATCGCTGGGCTCGCCGACGAGAATCTTGGTCAGATGTTCGGTGCCGAAGCGCGAACCGGTGCGCAGGATCGCGGACATCGCCTTCTGCGCGGCGACGGTGCCGTCGATCAGTTCGGCGCCGTCGCAGCAAACATCGCAATGCCCGCAGGGCTGCACACTCTCGCCGAAATAAGCGAGCAAGGTCTGCCGCCGGCAGCGTGGCGATTCGCACAACGACACCAATGCACTCAGCCGCTGGCGCTCGATGCGCTTCTGCTCGTCGGACGCGTCGCCGTCGTCGATCTGCAAGCGGCGCAGCCGGATGTCGCCCAGCCCGTAGAGCGTCAGCGTGTCCGCGGGGAGCCCGTCGCGGCCGGCGCGGCCGATCTCCTGATAATAGCTTTCGATATTGGCCGGCATGTCGGCATGCAGAATGAAACGCACATCCGGCTTGTCGATCCCCATGCCGAAGGCAACGGTGGCAACCATCACGACGCCGTCGTCCTGTAAAAACGTGTCCTGATGGCGCGAACGCGCGGCAGGCTCCATGCCAGCGTGATAAGACAGCGCGGCCACGCCTTGTTCGCGCAGGTAATCGGCAATCTCCTCTGTCTTGCGCCGCGATGCGCAATAGACGATGCCGCTTTGGCCTTGGCGGCTTTTGACAAAGTCTAGAATCTGATTGCGGCCGGAGGCCTTGGCTTGCATCGCCAATCGCAGATTGGGCCGGTCGAAGCCGTGCACGAACACCGCCGGCGGCTTGCCGAACAACTTTTGCACGATGTCGGCGCGTGTCGCCGCGTCCGCCGTCGCGGTGAAGGCTACGGTCTGCAGATTGCCTGAGCCATTTTGGCCGAGCGCTGCTTGCACCGTGCCGAGCGCCGCATATTCGGGACGAAAGTCATGGCCCCATTGCGAAATGCAATGCGCCTCGTCGACCGCAAGCATCGTGACCTTGGCGCGCTTGAGCAGATCGAGCGTTTCGGGCTTGAGCAGGCGCTCCGGCGCGACATAAAGGAGCCGCAGTTCGCCGCGGGCAAGATCTTCCAGGACCGCGCGATTTTCGAATGCATCATTGGCGGAATTCAGCGCCGCCGCGGCGACGCCGTAGCCGCGCAATTGCGCGACTTGATTGCGCATCAGTGCGATCAGAGGCGACACGACGACGCTGAGGCTGCCACGCGTCAAAGCCGGGAGCTGGTAGCACAGCGACTTGCCGCTGCCCGTCGGCATCACCGCAAGCACATCACGGCCATCGAGGACGGCTCCGACGATTTCGGCCTGACCGGGCCGAAATGCCGAGAAACCGAAGGTTTTGCGAAGAATATCCTGTGCCGCCGCGAGGTCGGACATTGCGCGATCCGGTGGCTTGATCCGCGGGTTCTGGTCTGCCGCAACTCAATGCGTTCTATCTTCGTTCCCGTCACTTGCCAAGTCTGTTACGAAGTCTGTTGCCGAAGCTTCCCCATCGAGTCTGCGCAAATTTGCGCACCCAGCATCGCCGCGCGCCTTGCTTGCGGCGATGGCTGCACTGATGCACCGTCCGCCGCCAACACGAAGTCCGCCTTCATGCTCCTTGCCGGAAACCCTGCCGAAGCCTCGACCGGCCGCATCATCAAAACGATGAGCGCGCTGTGGCTCTGCGGCGTCGCCATGCGCATGACGATCCTCGCGATGCCGCCGATGATCCCGCTGGTGCACAGCGAATTGCATATGACGGAGACCCAGATCGGGCTTCTCGTCGGGCTGCCGCTATTGCTGTTCGCGCTCGCCGCGATCCCGGGATCGCTGATGACCGCGCGGATCGGGCC
>JBAUCK010000322.1:0-14258 GCA_049677525.1 Xanthobacteraceae bacterium | reverse complement strand
CTTGTGACCGGGCACAATTGACGCCGTCACGCATAGCAATGCTGGCCAAAAAGGGTGGGGTATAGCGAGAGGGACCGCGTGACGCGTCACACACCCCGAACGTGTAACCGGTTACACAGCCGCCGTGACCGGTCACGATGACACCGTCACGCGCGACAACCACTGCTAGCCAAAAAAGGCCTGGGGCTAACGAGAGGGACCGCGTGACGCGTCACACACTCGCGCGTGACGCGTCACAATGACACCGCCACGCGTAACAACTGCTAGCCAAAAAGGCGTGGGGTAATGAAGAACCGTGTAACGCGTTACATGACCGCCGGTGACCGGTCACATTCAAAACCGGCCCCACACACGTAATACTTGCAAATATGCCGATAACTGCAACCCAGGGACCATAAACTGAGTAGCGCGTCAAAAACCCCAAAGCTCTACTCGCATAAGTCCCGATCATGCCTTCGGATGAGATAGCGGCGATGACATACGTTAGTCCGTTGCTGACGGATCTCTACCAGATCAACATGATCCAGGCCTATCTGGACCATGGCGATACCGAGACCGCGGTTTTCGAGCTATTCGTCCGCACCCTGCCGCCGCGGCGCGGCTTCCTGATAGCCGCCGGCCTCGAACAGGCGCTCGACTTCCTGGAAAATCTGCGTTTTTCCGACACCGACATCGCCTGGCTCAAAAGCACCGGCCGCTTTAGCCAGAACCTCCTCGATTATCTGCGCGACTTCCGCTTCACCGGCGACGTCCACGCTGTGCCCGAGGGCACGGCGTTCTTTGCCAACGAGCCGATCCTCCGGCTGACCGCCCCGCTGCCGCAGGCGCAGTTCGTCGAATCGCGCCTCATCAATATCGTGCACTACCAGTTGCTGGTCGCCGCCAAAGCAGCGCGCTGCGTGCTCGCGGCGCCGGACAAATTGCTGGTCGATTTCGGCATGCGCCGCGCGCACGGCGCCGAGGCCGGGCTGATGGCTGCGCGCGCGAGCTATGTCGCAGGCTTTGCCGGGACTGCGACGGTCGAGGCCGGTGAGCAATTCGGCATTCCGCTGTTCGGCACCATGGCGCATTCCTTCATCGAGGCCTTTGCCGATGAGGCCGAAGCTTTCGAGACTTTCGCGCGCACGCGGCCCGACAATGTCGTGCTGCTGCTCGACACCTACGACACCGAGGCCGCGGCACATAAAGTCGTGAGGCTCTCCCCGCGGCTGAAACAGGCCGGCATCGCCATCCGCGGCGTCCGTCTCGACAGCGGCGATCTGATCGGACTGTCCAAGACCGTGCGCGGCATTCTCGATGCCGGCGGGCTCAAAGAGACGACGATCTTTGTCAGCGGCGGCCTCGATGAAGATTCGCTTGTCGCCTTCGCCAAAGCCAAAGCGCCGATCAACGGCATAGGCATAGGCACAAGCCTCACGACATCCGCCGACGTGCCGTCGATCGATTGCGTTTACAAATTGCAGGACTATGCCGGCCTGCCGCGGCGCAAACGCTCGGAAAACAAATCCACCTGGCCCGGCCGCAAGCAGGTGTGGCGGCGCTATGGCGCCGACGGCCGAATGTCGGGCGACATGCTGACACTCGCGGATCACGCCAAAGCCGGCGAGCCGCTCATTCATCCCGTGATGCGCGGCGGCCGGCGCTTGCAGCCCAAACCTTCGCTCGACAACATCCGCAAGCTCGCCAAACGCGAGCTCGAATGCTTGCCGCAAGCGTTGCGGCAATTGACGCCTGGCGCCGCCTATCCCGTCGAAGTCGCGGGCGATCTGGTCAAGCTCGCCGCCGAGGTCGACCGGCGCTTGCAAGCGCGAGCCGTATCGCCTCACGGCAGCTGAATTGGGCCCCTGACCAGATTGTAAACGGGTCTTAAGCAGGCTGCTGGAACAATCCGGCCCCGTCGTTTGTTGGGGATTGCGCAGTTCCAGAATGACTCGTTGCCGCCGTGGCTTGCCGCAGCGCAAGGAAAAAGTGTGCAACGCACAAATTTTTCTTGACTCACTGCTGAAACAGGTAAGTAATTCACAAATCGGTCAACTTAGCTCGGGCCGATCGAGGGCTTGCTTCATGCGCCATCCCGTGGCGGCACCCACGTCAAGTCTGCCGTCTCTGATGATGCCCTGCCCGGTCTGCGCAGGCCGCATGGCCTATAATGGCCGCCGCCTGATTGCCCCCGACGTCGAAGATACGATTTACGGCTGCCGGCGCTGCGGGGCGGAACTGATCCGCACCTCGGTGCATCGACCATCCGCGCAAGAGCCGGCGGCAGCGTAAGTTCCAAAATAATTAGTTCGACATCGTCCCGGCTCCGCCGGCACGGCTGCTAGCCCAATCCTATTTGTTTGAATACCGAGCGGCCAAGGAGCCCGTAGGGGTTGTTAAGCGTTTCCAGCATTTCAAAATGATTGTAGCCCTCCCCGACGAGGAGCTCGACCGGCTTTCCGGCGGCCTTCACCGCGGCGGCGAAGTCGCGGCTCTGGCGCTGGAACTCCGGCGTCTCATAGGTGCCGTAAGTGAGAATGAGCGGCGTCTTGAGCCGATCGATACGGCGAATGGCGGACAGCTCTTCCTCCATCGCGTCGGTGAACTTCACATACTTGGAGCGCTTCGACAGCCGCACCGGCTTGAGATCGTACATGCCGCTCGACAGCGCGGCACCTTTGAGAATGTCGCGCGGCAAGCCGTCCTTGTCCCAATCGCTCGTCACCACGCAGCCGGCGAGATGCGAGCCTGATGAGTGCGAGATCAGATAAAGCCGGTTAGGATCGCCGCCGAATGTCTTGGCCTCCCGATAAAGGAAGCCCACTGCGCGGCGCACTTGCTCGACCATCGGAATCAGGCTGCCGCCGGCATCGTTCACATTGGTGAAGTCGAGCACGACAAAGTGCGCGCCGGCGTGCACGAACGGCTCGGCGAGACAGGTGAATTCGGACGCGGTACCATTGAGCCAGGCGCCGCCATGGACGAAGATCGCGACGGGTGCGTTGGCCTTGTTGCAGCGATAAACATCAAGCCCTTCGATCGGCGTTGGGCCGTAAGCAAGCCGCAGCGGTTCGCCGATCCGCGTGCGCGCCGCGGCGCTGTTGGCGTGGCGGCGCTTGGCGACCTGGTCGCGATTGGGCGCATACACGATCTGATCATAGGCGTCGTCGAGTTCCTGCTGGTCCATGTCGAGCCAGACGATCGGGCCTTTGACTCTCGCAGGCGCTGTGCCAGTTACCGATTGCATTGTCATTCCTTCAGCATTGTCGCGCCCCTAACGCGGGCACTTACCTTTTATATTTCGCTTCCATGGCGGCGAAGAAGCCCTGGTTCTTGAGCGCATCGAGCAGGCTCAGATCGACAAAATCGCCGGCATTCTGGCTGGCATTGGGGAACACTTTCAAGACGTTCTGGACGCCTGCGAGCGACGGCGCGAGATTGGGCGGCGATTGTGCGACGAAATCGCGATAGGCGGTGTCCAGATCCTTGGCGCTGGCAATTTTCAGGTCTTTCGCCAGCACCTGTTTGGCGCGCTTCTCGTCGCTCAGTGCAATATAATTGCCCTCGATGCAGGCCTTGAGAAAGCGCGTGAGCAGATCGCGACGCGCCCCGATATCGTCGTGGCGCACAGCGACGCCGGCAAACAGCCACGGAATTTGCATCGGCACGAGATCGACCAGCGCATTGAGGCCGGCCTGACGCGCGGCTGACGCTGCCGGCTCGTCAAGCAGCGCGGCTTTGATCTCGCCTGATTTCAAGGCGGCGAGCCGGTGCGCGCTCGAACCATATTCCTTGATGACGACGTCGGTGCGAGCAAGGCCGAGCTTTTGCAAAGCCAGCGTGAGCGCGGAATCGCTCTCGGAACCCGTCGTGCTGATGCCGATCGTTGCGCCCTTGAGATCGGCGGCGCCGGCGACGCCGCGCGCGACAAAGAATGTGAAGCGCATGACATTGGACAAAGCTGCGATCAGCCGCAGATTGCCGCCGGATTGATTGACCTTGAGCACCGACGACAGACCCACCTGCATGACATCGATCCGTCCGGCCTGCAATTCCTCGGCGCCACGGCTGCCGCCATTCATATCGAGGATATCGACGCTCAGGCCTTGTGCGGTGTCGAGGCCGGCAGAAAGCGCCATATAAAGCGCCAGCACGGCGCTCGACGGATCGGCGATGCCGGCCTTGAATTCGACCGGAACCGATGTCGCTGGTTGCGCCGGCTGCGCGGCCGCAATCAAAGGCCCGGCGAGCAGCGCGAGAAGCCCAAGCAAAGCCAGTGCATGGCGAGTGCGGTTTTGCTCCGGCAATGGCGCGTTCCTGAACGTTGTCTCGTCCGCCCTACTTCGGCTCGTCCCCGCCGCAAGCGGGGCGGATACATTACCCCAGATTCAACGCCTTGAAGAAGTCGTTGCCTTTGTCGTCGATGACGATGAAGGCGGGGAAATCGACCACGTCGATGCGCCAGATCGCTTCCATGCCGAGTTCGGCATATTCGATGCACTCGACCTTCTTGATGCAGTGCTCCGCAAGGTTCGCCGCGGTGCCGCCGATCGAGGCGAGATAGAAGCCGCCGTATTTCTGGCACGCGTCGCGCACCACCGGCGCGCGGTTGCCTTTGGCGAGCATCACCATGGAGCCGCCGGCGGCCTGGAAATCGGCGACGAAGGAATCCATGCGTCCGGCCGTGGTCGGGCCGAAGGCGCCCGAGGCATAGCCTTCCGGCGTTTTGGCGGGACCGGCGTAATAGACCGGATGGTTCTTGAAATAATCCGGCAAGCCTTCGCCTTTCTCCAGGCGCTCGCGCAACTTGGCGTGCGCCAGATCGCGCGCCACGATCATCGGGCCGTTGAGCGACAGCCGCGTCTTGATCGGGTGTTTGGCAAGCTGCGCCAGGATTTCCTTCATCGGCTTGGCGAGATCGATCTTGACCACATCGCCGCCGAGCTTTGCGGTGTCGACCTCCGGCAGATACTTCGCCGGATTGTGTTCGAGCTCTTCGAGGAACACGCCGTCCTTGGTGATCTTGCCAAGCGCCTGGCGGTCGGCCGAGCACGACACGCCAAGTCCGATCGGCAGGGACGCGCCGTGGCGCGGCAGCCGTATCACGCGCACGTCATGGCAGAAATATTTGCCGCCGAATTGCGCGCCGACGCCGAGCGACTGCGTCATCTTCTGGATTTCCTGCTCCATTTCCTTGTCGCGGAACGCGTGCCCGTCCTCAGAGCCATGATCCGGCAATTCGTCGTAATATTTGCAGGAGGCAAGCTTCACCGTCTTCATTGTCAATTCGGCCGAGGTGCCGCCGATGACGATCGCGAGATGGTACGGAGGACACGCCGCGGTGCCGAGCGTCAGCACTTTCTCTTTCAGGAAGGCGAGCATACGCTCGCGGGTGAGGATCGAGGGCGTCGCCTGGAATAGAAACGCCTTGTTGGCCGAACCGCCGCCCTTGGCGATGAACAAGAACTTGTAGGCGGAATCCGTATCGCCCTTGGGCTCGGCGAAAATCTCGACCTGCGCCGGCATATTGTTGCGGGTGTTCTTCTCTTCGAACATCGACAGCGGCGCGAGCTGCGAATAGCGCAGATTGCGCTTGAGATACGCGTCGCGAGCGCCCTCGGCGAGGGCTGCCTCATCGTCGCCCCCGCTCCAGACCAGCCGCCCCTTCTTGCCCATGATCAAAGCGGTGCCGGTGTCCTGGCACATCGGCAGCACGCCACCCGCGGCGATATTGGCGTTCTTGAGGAAGTCATAGGCGACGAATTTGTCGTTCGACGAGGCTTCCGGGTCCTCGACAATGGCTTTGAGCGAAGCGAGATGCGCCGGGCGCAGCAGATGATTGATGTCGGTGAAGGCGGCTTCGGCCAGCGCGCGGATCGCTTCGCGCGGCACCACCAGCACTTCCTCGCCCACGACGCGCTCAACCTTCACGCCGTCGGCGATTTTTCGGTAGGTGGTCTTGTCCTTGCCCAGCGGGAACAGTGGGGCGTGTTTATAGGGTGGAAGCGGGTGGGTGGAGAGCGGGGCGTTCATGAGGGCCTGGTTCGGTTTCGTGAGGGTCGGGAGAATCTATACACTCTTCCCGCCCGTCATACGCGGGCTTGACCCGCGTATCCATGCCGAATTGCGGCATGGCGACTTCATTATGGGTCTAGCGGTATTGGAAAGACTTTATAGATTGCTGGATCGAGTCCGGCAATAATGCGAAGAACTACGTTTTCGTAGATCGACCCGAGAGCGCCGCCGCTACGTCTGAATATCCAACAGCGACTTCATCATCCGCGAATAGACGCGCATCACATAGGCGTTCATGACGAAGTCATAGCGCGCGGTGAACTACTGATAGGCTTCGCCGGTGAGGCTGACATTCGGCTGCGCCACGCCGCCGTTGCTGTCGGCATAGGGCGCGGTCGGATCGTAGGCGAGAACGGTCGCCGGCTGCACGTTGGTCGTGACCGCTTGGGTGCCGCCGCCCGCCGTCGCGACCCGATGGAGCTCTTTCGGTGTATAGCCCTGCGGATATTGCGCCTGCACCGCCGCGCTCGCGGACGCCGTCGGACCGTCGGATTCGGCGTTGGCGACATTGCTCGCCGCATCCTGCAGGCGTTCGGACGCCGCCGTTATTCCCGACACCGCGATCGAGAAGATCGAGCTCATGACCCGTCGATGTCGCCTCAAGGATTTCCGGAGGATCGCAACACGCTACGACAAGCGCGTTGATGTCTATCTCTCGTCAATCCTCTTGGCAGCCGCAGTTACCTGGTGGATCAATTGAGTCCGGACCCTAGAGCTTGAACAGCTTCTCCGCGTTGCGGTGGGCGATGCGCTCGCGGTCACCGGCGCTGACCGGGATTTGATCGAGGAAGACGCGCGCCGCCTCCATGGTGTTGTAGGGATAATCGGCCGAGAACATGATGCGGTCGACGCCGACTTCCAGAAGCAGATCGAGGAAGGTCGCCGGAAAGTTGAAGCCGGCGATGGTGTAATTGACGTTCTCCCGCAAATAGGCGCTGACCGGACGCTGCAGCTTGGTCAGCGACTGCGGAAACCTTTCGTCAAAGCGCTGCATCATGAACGGTAACCCCTCACCGAGATGGCCGATGACGTATTGCAGTTTCGGATGCGCGTCGAACACGCCGCCGAGGACGAGGCGCAGAATGTGCACCGCGGTCTCGATATGCCAGCCCCAGCCCGAGCCGGCCAAAGCGTCCGTTACCGGCGGCGCAAAGCCTGAAAACGAAGCGTCGATCACGGCCTGCGGCGGCACGGTCGGGTGCAGATAGATCGGCACATTGAGCGCCTGCGCCCGCTCGAAAATCGGCCAGAAGAATTTGTCGTCGAAATAGCGGCCGCGATTGTGGCCGTGGATGACGGCGCCGACGAAACCGTGGTCGCGCACCATATGCTCGAGCTCGGCCGCGGCCTTGTCCGGCGCAGCAGTCGGCATCACGGCAAGCCCAGCAAAGCGCTTGGGATGTTTCTTCACCGCCGCGGCGAGGAAATCGTTGGCCTCCCGCGCCAGCGCGACGGCATCCGCGGCGTCCGACTGCTCGCAGCCCGGCGAGGTGAGCGACAGCACCTGCATGTCGATGCCCGCCGCGTCCATTTCCGCAATCCGCTTGTCGCCGACATCAGCCAGCTGCTCGAAGACCTTGGCGAGGCGGCCGCCGACTTTTTTCGCGTGCTCCTCGCGATGGCGTCCGGCGCCGGCGCGAAAGGCGGGCGTCGTGAAGTGCTCTTCGAGCGTGATGGTGCGCATATCAATTCCTTTCGGCGTTTCCCTAGTCATTTCCTTGAGCGTTCTCTTGGGCGTTCTTGGAGGTCGTCAGCGAGACAGTCGGCGAGGCCGATTTATAGCCCGCTGGGCGGATTGAGCAACGCGACAGCCGTTGCAATTCCGGAATGGGTTCGCGTTCGACACGGCTCCGGACGCATGGGAATTCACGCCAAGGCGGCGGTGTTCATTGGGGCAGGCCGCGGCGCGGCCAATAGGGAGGCAGACTGATGATGAAGCTCGTATCGCTGTTCCATGCGCCATTTTGTGCTTTCGCCGTCGTGGTTGCATGTGCCGCACCGGCGCGCGCCGACAATGTGCTGACCACGCACCGGCTCGGCGCGGGGCTTGCCGTGGAAGCCGTGACCGAGGCGGTCGCGGCCTGTGCCAAGGAGGGCTACAAAGTCACCGCGACCGTGGTCGATACCGACGGCGTGACGCAGGCGATGTTGCGTGGCGACGGCGCGACCATCACCGCGCTCGATGCCTCGCACGACAAGGCCTATACGGTGCTGATGCTCGGCGCGCCGCGCGGCGAGGAAGCCAACAGCGCCGTCAGCCAGCGGCTCGGCGCCACGCCGTCGCCCGGCGGGCTCGCCAAGCTGCCGCATATTTTGCTCACGCCCGGCGCGGTGGTGATCAAGGCCGGCGGGGAAGCGATCGCGGCGATCGGCGTCGGCGGTGCGCCGGGCGGCGATCTTGACGAAGCTTGCGCCAAAGCCGGGCTCGACAAGATCAGCGACCGGCTCAAATAGCCGATGCGCGCTTGCATGCGCCGAATCTGCTAATGGCTCGGCATGTCGTCCAGCATCGTCCGCATCGGCCGCGCCGCAACCGGGCTCGGCCTGTTCGCCGCAAAGCCAATCGCCGCCAAGGCCTATATCGTCACCTATCAGGGCCGGCGGATCCCGACCGCCGAGGCGCAGCGCCGCGAGCGCGAGGGCAAGGCGAAGTTTATGTTCGAGATCAACCGGCAGTGGACCATCGACGGCTCGTCGCGGCGCAATCTCGGGCGCTACATCAACCATGCCTGCCGGCCGAATTGCGAAGCCGTGCTGCGCAAGGGCCGGATGATGTTGGTGGCGCTGCGCGACATTGCACCCGGCGAGGAAATCACGCTCGATTACGGCAAGGAATATTTCGACCTTTTCATCGCGCCGTTTGGCTGCCGCTGCGCGACCTGCGCGAAACGGGCGGCCAAGACTATGGCAACGCGCCGGGGCACAGCGTTAAGAAGCGCTAGGCCAAGTTCATAGGCGCATTCGCCGGCGCGCTGGTCAGCCTCGCATTCTATCTGGAAATCGCGAGCGAATTTTCCGGCAAGGGATAACGGTCGCGCGCACTGCTTATTCGAGCTTGATGTGAGCGTCCTCGATGAGCTTGCGCCAGCGCGGCTCCTCGGCGGCGATGCGCTTGGTCAAATCCTCGGGCGAGCCGGCGATGGACTCGAAATATTGCGCATTGAGGAATGTCTTCTGCACATTGGGATCGGCGAAAATCTTGCGCACTTCGGCGTTGAGCTTACTGGTCACGTCGGCCGGCATGCCGGCCGGGCCGAACAAGGCGAACCACGATACCGCGACATAGCCGGGCACGGTTTCGGAAATCGGCGGCACGTCCGGCAGGAGCGCCATGCGTTTGGGCGCACCGACCGCGATCATCTTCACCGTGCCGGACTTGACCTGCGGCATCGCGCTGCCTGTCGAGACGAACATCAACTGGATCTGTCCGCCCATGACGTCCTGCATCGCCGGCGTCGCGCCCTTGTAGTGCACGGCGACGAAATTGGTGCCGGTCATGGCCTTGAACATTTCCATGTTGAGGTGGCCGCTCGAACCGACGCCATAGGTGCCGTAATTGAGCTGGCCGGGCTTCGCCTTATCGAGCGCGATCAGCTCTTTGACATTGTTGGCCGGCACGGCGGGATTGAGGATAAGCGCGTGGTCAATCTGCACCAGGCCCGAGATCGGCGTGAACCCCTTCACCGGGTCATAGGGCAGATGATCATAGAGCGTCGGATTGACGATGAAGGTCGTTTCCGGCCCAATGAGCAGCGTATAGCCGTCGCCCGGCTGGTGCGTGACATATTCGGCCGCGACCTGATTATTGGCGCCGGGCCTATTCTCGACCACCACCTGCGCGCCGAAATCGGCGATGAAATGCTGCGCGAGCAGGCGCCCGAGCATATCGGTGACGCCGCCGGGCGAAGCCGGCACGATGATGGCGATAGGCTTCGACGGATAATTGTCGGCGAGCGCCGCAGTGGCCGTCATGGCGACAGTGGCTGCGACAAAACAAGCCATCACTGCCGCGGAGCGAAACCAGGACTTCATTTCATTCCTCCCCGTCAAACGCGTGTCATTCGGCGCTCGCGGTTTTGGGTCAACTATAATTGGCCCCAATCTCATTTGCGCCGATTATAGCGTTCCACGCATGGGCTTGAATGGCCCGTAAGGTGCTGGCGACTAAGTACAATGTATAGCTGGTAGGAGGAATGAAATGCAGTCTTTGCGGGCAGTTTCGCTCGGTCTCTTCGCCGCGGGCGTCATGCTGACCACGGCGCCGCTGCGCGCCGACGAGCAGGCCGATACCCGCCGACGGTGCGCAATCCGGACACCGATCCGATGCCGGCGGCCGGTATCGATTTTCAATGCGACATCGATTGCGACGGCGGCGGCACTACGGTCAATCTCGCCCACAGCAACAATTCCGTCATCGTCAAGCTCGATCGCGTTCGCATCTGGAAAAGCACCGACCCGAATGACGCAGCGCCGCCGGCCTTGCAAGGCGGCGCCGACGACAAGATATTCAGGCTCGACCGTACGAGCCTCGATGAATGCAAATCGCTCGTCATCGACCGCAAGGAACTCGCCGCGATGCGGCACAAATAGACAGGAGTACTCATGCGCCGCCGCAATCTCTTGAAACTTGCTCTCGCCATGACACCGGCTTCACTGCTCGCGACCCGCGCCGAAGCCGAGGCCGCGACGGACCAGCCGCAAGCCTCCAAGGTCGTCTATCATCTTGCCGATCTCGACAAAGTCGAATTCGTCCTCGGCAATATCACCAACCACTACAAGGGCATGGGCGGGTCCGAGAACGTCGCCATCGCGCTTGTGGTGCACGGCCCGGCGCTGAAGGCGTTCCGCGCGGAAGGCGCGTCGCCCGATGTGGCAAAGCGCATTGCGGAGCTCGTGAAATCCGGACTGGCGCCCAACGCCTGCATTTTCGCCATGCAGGCGCAAAACGTCACGCTGACGGATTTGCTGCCGGGCTTTGCCGTCGCCAACAAAGGCGGCGTGGTGCGGCTCGCCCAATTGCAGGCGCAGGGTTACGCCTATCTGCGGCCGTGAGCCGACACGAGCCGCATTAACGCGGTAACCTCACTGGCACTGAAACTGCTCGCCGGCGCGGCCGAAGCAGAATTTCTTGCCGACATTGATCAGCTGCACACGGCGATTGACGCCCGACGTCGGATGCGCCGGGTCGCGCAATTGCTCTTCGCCGAGACCGACCGGCTGCAGTACGCCCGGATTGACACCGAACGGGTCGACCAAGGCCGCGGTAATGGCTTCGGCGCGCCGCTGGCTCAGCCCGATATTGTATTCGCGGCCGCCGACGGAATCGGTGTGGCCGATGACCAGAAAGCCGTAACCGAGCAGGATCGGGTTATGCAGCGCGTCGGCGATAGCGCCGACGGTGCGATAGGACGACGGCTTGATCACTGCCGAATTGAAATCGAATTCAACTTCGACGGTAAACTGCGCCAGATTCTGCAATTGCGGAAAACTCAGCGCCCGCGGCGGCAGCTTGCCCGGATAATTGCGGATATTGTCCAAAGCCGCCTGGCGCATCTGCGAGGCGGTGAGGTCGAGCCGCACGTCGCCACTGACAGCGGCAAGGCTGTTGGCGATCTGGCCCGAAGCCAACCGGTTCTGCGCAAAGGCGGCCGTCAGCGCGAGCGCGAAGGTGATGGCTGCAACGGCAGAAATATGATGAGCTCTCATTGTTGTGCCCTCTCCGTGCGCCAGCCGGTATCGGTGAACGCCTGATTGCAAGCCGGACTGATCGCGACCGGCGATGTCATCTGCAGGCATTCGACGAGATGCGAGTCGGCATGCGAGGTGCCGCACAGCCGTTCGATATCCGCGCCGCAAATATCGCCGATATGGCTTTGCGCCGCGGCGCGCCGCGCGATCGACGCATAGACCGCGCTGCGGGCCTGCGCGCAGCCGGGCGACAGCACGCTGGCATGGCCGTCCAGGCAATTCTTGAGGCCGCCGCCGAGCGGAACGCCTTTGCAATATCTGCCAACGTCGCGCCCGCAGGCCGCGGCGAGCTGCGAGATCGCGTCCGCATAGCTCATGGTCTGAGCCGATGCCGTAGCGATGCCGCCGATCAAGAATGACAAGACGCAGAAAAATCCTGCTTGCCTCAGCGCGTGAACACGCATGAACGCCTCCCTCACCGCCCGTATGATTCGTACCGGTGACCAGCCCCAACCTTCAATTTTGCGCATGCCCTTGTCGGAAAACCGGTGTCCACTTTCCGGGACATGCGCAAGGACCGTCATCCTATCCATCCCGCACCGGATTGCCCAGATGGGACATGAAGTTACCGCTTCACGCGCGGGCACGGGCGCGCGCGTTGTACGCGGCGCCTGCGCGCCTTTTTCCTACATACTGGCTTGCTTCGAGAGAGAGGAAGCCCACTGGCGGGAGAAACCAAAACGGTGACTCACGTCGCCGAAAACGAGACTCGGGCAATGGATTCTGAGTCCGTTTACTCGCATTCGGTGCTGCACACGGGTCAGAGTGGCAGAACGAAAGTCCAGGGGGACAGGCAAAGAGGCGTCGCAAGAAGATCATGAGTTAGCCCCAAAAACCCCACGAGTTTTAATCCCGCGAGCTTCGCTTTTACGAGTTTCAATCCCGTGAGCTTCAGTCCTACAAGCTTTAGTCCCGCGAGCGGCGGTCTGATCGATTTTCTGCGCGAGGGCATGGAAGCCGCTCTCTCGACCTCTCCAAAAATACCAAATTCGCCGACCAACAATTCGCCGCCGGGCAAAAATGCGCTTACCAGCTCACGGCCCAGACAACTGCCGACCATGGAAAGGCCGGAAGCTGGAAGATCGCCCGCTCCCACAACTTCACCAGCGAGTATGTTAGACACAAGCAAGGCGCAAGAAAACGCCGCGCTGATCTCCGAGCTTGAAGACGACGTCGAGGCGCTGAGGTCGAAGCTCGCCGCGCTCACAGACCAGCTGACCGCAATTGAGAGCGGGTCGCCAAAAATCAAATTCGCTTTCGACGAGCCCCCGCACACGGGCTGGACGCCGTCCAAGGTCGTTGTCCTGGGCGATGACGCGGACGGCAATCTCGCGAACTGCCGTCAACAATCGAGCCGGGCGGATTTCGATACAGCGGCACCCCGAGCTTCTGGATCGCGATCAGCTGAGACATCCGCGACCGGCAGTACCCGGATTTCGTCAGCTTTTAACCAGTATGCTGTTTTAGGCTGCGTTCGATGTTATCGGCGGTAGCGCGGACGTTTTCCCGAAAGCTCTGCCACTCGCTGTCGACCACCGCCCAATTCACCATCGGTGCCTGGCTCGCGGGCGCTAGTCCGTTGGCCGCGCGGCCGGTCGAGGAATCGAGCGCGTAGGCGCCCATGATCGTCACCGCCACGCCGAGGATGAAACCAAGAAGGATCGACACGTCAATCTCCCTACAAACTTGATGGGTGAACGCGAATGAAATGCGGCTCTAAATCTGCACTCCGTGATGTCCAAACAACGCCAAGATCACGACGACGAAGACGAGCAACCAAATAATCCGCCTCCGCCTCGGCCATAATAGCCGCGCCGGTAACCCCAATAGCCGCCTCCGCCGCCGAACAAGAGCACGAGAATGACAATCAGAAGGATAAGGCTCATTGTTTGCTCCAACGATTGCTGCTGAGGGTTGTTGCGCCACGCTTATCGTCGTCTTCGCAAAGCAACCGATCCGCTAATGCTCGGCGGTGCATCTCGGTTCCAGCAGACAGGATTAATTCGTCGAGGAACGCGGGGCCGACATGGCCGTTCTATAACGGGCGGATCGAATAGATCACTTCGCCCTTGAACTTGCGCGCATCGCACCCACGGGAAGTAGATCACCCATTGGAGGTGCACCTGCGCGTCGACGTCTTTCAGACCGGCGGATTCCTTTACCCGCGTCCCGGTCATGTTCACGACGTCAAGACCACCCTGGGGGTCGATGACCAGCGCCGCTTGCGGAACCCACTGCGTCCCCTGCAAAGAGCTCAGAAACACGCGATAGAACTCGGCGGCCTGCTGATGGCCTCCCGGCGCTGTCCCGTGGTCACCAGCTCCATCACTCGGTGAAGACGCTGAGCATGACCTGCATCTGCGTCTTGAATTCGTCCGTCGTGAACGGCTTGAACAAAAGCTCTTCGGCGTGAACGTGGGTCAGCCAAGCGCGCGAATCGCATCGTAGTCCTCAGA
>JBAUCK010000321.1:0-2117 GCA_049677525.1 Xanthobacteraceae bacterium | reverse complement strand
ACGACTCGGTTTGGGAGCCGCTGCCGACGTTCGCAAAATGGAACACCGCGAACCGATCTCCAAATCGGAGTATCTTGCGGTAAATGGCACTCATGCGGCGGCTATCGGAATACTGGCGATCATCGCGGTGCTCCTCTTCGCAATGCCTCAGAGTTCGCCCGCGCTCAGCTAGTTCAGCAAATAGCGTGCACCGAGGGCCGCTGAGACGCTTAGGAACTTTGATCCGATTGAAGCGTTGTTATTTCATCCCAATACATAACGAGGCAGTTATGCGCGACAGTGACCGCCTGAAGGCGGAGTCTACATTCAACCGAGCCCAACGGCGTGAATCCGAAATCAGCGAGGCCCTTAAGCAAGAAAACGCTCGTCACGACGCAGCGATGAAAAACTTGCAGCGCCTGCGCGCGTTGCGGATCGAACGCGACGCGAAAAATCAAGCCGCGGGTAAGGTCAAAAAGCGCGCCTGATGAGTGGTGTGCGGCGAGCGCATCGAGACTTGCGTCGTGTCACCTTGGATCTGATGGAAATGAGGGTGGCGTTGCGGCTAAGTGCCCCAAAAGAGTTGCCATGCGTCGATGTTACCGTTCACGAAATCGACGTCACTGCGCGGTTTCTGTATGCGGTTGAGCCCTTCGGTTATGCCGCTTGCAAGTCTCGGCATGGAGGTTTTCATCTCAGCGACGGAGACGGTTAAGCTGTTGATCGCAAAATGCAGTTCATCTAGTTGAGTTTGCAAGCTCCCGCAATTTCTTTTCAGATGATTGAAATAAACGCTCATTACCGCCCATATCGCGCCGACGATAAGGATGGCAACAACGGAAGCACCAGCCAACAATTCGGACCACATCGCAGTAAATGCCTGTTCCATTGCTTAGCTCCTTATTCCGTCGCCGGCCGGTGCTATCGCTCGTCGTTGAAACGGAAACGTGAGGAGCCTCAGCATCCCAACAACATAGCACTGGGTCGGCGGCCCCTTGTCTAGCTCGGCCGCGACGTGCTGCCCGATAAGACTAGAACTCTTTGCCGAGTAACCGATCGACCGAATAACGGCCGCCTCCCCGGAAAAAGATGGCGAGGTACAACAAGCACCACAGCAAGGCGTATTCATAGCCCTTGTTGGTCCAGAAGTAACCGAATTGCCATTGAAAGAAGATGACGATGACAGCCATGTAGATGCAGAGAATCAATGCCGCCGCGCGGGTGAAGAGTCCGATCGCGAGACAAACAGCGACCACGGATTCGGCAAAGATTGCCGAGTATGACCACAACATCGGATAGGGGAGGCCCATCTGCTTTTCGATGTAAGGAGCGAGATTGACGCCGAGTATGATCTTTTGGATGCCGTGAGGTATCAGTACCGCGCCGGCGGCAAAGCGCATGAAGGAATAGCTTGCGGGTGAAAAGGTCTCGTAGAGTCCGGCGAGCCCCGGAAAGATCAGCCGCTTCTTGTCAACGATGCCGGCGGTCATGTTACCCCCCTCTAAGTTTGTAGCTTTGCGAGCAAGCCCCTTTTTCGGGCTCAACCATAATAGCCTGGCAGCTTTCAATCAGTCACGAAACTGTGCTTCGCTGCACGATATGCGGCAGCAAGGGCCTCAAGCATCCGACTTGGGGCCGCGCCGGCACCGGCTTCCGGCCGTTTGCCACGGTCGACTAAGCGGCCCACGCAATCTCGGAACCAAAGTTAAGGGCCTCCGGTTTAAGAAGCAGAGGAGATTGCCTCGGCATCCACGATCATGAAAGGCCGATACGCGATTTTTTTGACAGCAACGGCCGTGGCGGCAGCCCTCCTGCTTTGGGTAGCATCGGATTTCATGTTCGGACTGGAAGCAAAGTTTCCAATCATAAACCTGCCCGGGTCGATACTGGCCGCCGCGTCGTAGGCTGGATCGCGCTGTTCGCACTTTAACTTGGCGATGCCGGTCTAAGCCGCCTCGGAAATCGGGCCACATCCATGCTGCGTTTGTGACGTAACTCACAGCTCTCCGCGTAGCCTATGGGTAGTACCCACTTCTGGCCCTCAATGGACATGCCGCGCTGGGCGCCCCCGGGCGCCGCAATTATTGAAAGAGCTGACGGTACGACTCAGAACGTGCTCAAAGACGTCGTCATGCTGG
>JBAUCK010000320.1:0-3232 GCA_049677525.1 Xanthobacteraceae bacterium | reverse complement strand
TGAGAGTGCCGATCGCCTCGAACTGGCCGCTGAGCGGCGTGTTGACCGTCAGCACGCCCGGCTGCCCGCTCACCGCAAACGGCCCGCGATTGACGGTGAAGGTGAGCTGCGCGTTGGACAACAGCTTCGACACCGGATTTTGCGGCTTGCCCGACAAATCGCGCGGCGCCTGCGCGTCGAGCGCCTCACTGATCGCCGACAGCGCGATCGCCGCCGGCGCCAGCACCACCGAATTGCCGGTCAGCGGCTGCAATGGCGGCATGGTGACGAGCGCAGGCCGCGCCTGCTGCGGTGCGACTGGCCACAGCGCGTTCATCACGACCGTCGCCCCGGCGAAAGAGCCGACCAGAACAATGGCACCTAACATGACGGTGCGAAGGCGCATCGCGAATCGCTCCCCAAGCTGATTCTTGGAGTGGCGGCCGCGCTTGTCCCGCGATGTTTTGTTGCTGGTGCCATCATGTCTTGTTTCGTCACCGCCGGGCTTGACCCGGCGGTCCATGCGGCGCAGCAACAAATACGACTGTTATGTGAGTTGCGTCAGCAAGTCAGCATGGATTGCCGGGTCAAGCCCGGCAATGACGGGGGAAATGTACACGGACTTTATCCGCGACCTGTTTGCAGAATTCGGCCCGGTCACCATCCGGCGGATGTTTTCAGGCGCGGGCATTTTTCACGACGGCCTGATGTTCGGCCTCATCGTGCGCGATGTGATTTATTTGAAAGCCGATGAGGCGAGCGCGGCGGATTCCGAGCGCGAGGGATGCGGGCGGTTCACCTATACGCGCGGCAAGAATTCAGACCGGCCGAAACAACATGCTTTGCCCTATTGGCGGCTGCCGGAGCGGCTCTATGACGACCCGGATGAATTGGCGGCGTGGGCGCGCAAGGCGTTTGCCATTGCTGAACGGAAGAGATCGGCGGCGCGGAAGCGAACGAAGCGAAAGACGCCAAAACGGCGCGCGTAGCTCGCGTCGTTATAACGGCGGCTCCTCGCCGCCTTCGCGCTTGCAGGCGATGCTTGCTTCCTCGAGATCGAGCTCGCGCTCGATGCGGCGGCGGGCTTCGTCGGTGATCTCGCCGCGCTGGAGCGACGCATAGATGTATTCGCGTTCGGCCGCGATCAGCTCGATGCGCAGCTCCATCGCCAGCATCGCGGCGTCCATTCCCTCAGGCGTCGTCCGCGGCAGCCGTCCGGCGCGGTATTCATGGCGGGCGCGCAGGATTGCGTGCGCCTCCGGCGAAAGCCGCCCCGCGTCGGCAAGTTGCTCCAGACGGGCATAGGCGACGTCGAGTGCCTGCGCCCGCGCCGCGATTTCGGCCTGATGCTCGCGCTCGCGTTCTTCGTTCGCATGCGCGGCAAGCCCGAGCCAATTCACGACGCGCGGCAGCATCAAGCCCTGACCGATGAGGGTCACGACGATGATGCCGAAGGTGACGAAGAGAATGAGATCGCGCTCGGGAAACGGCGCTCCTGACGCCGTGAAGAGCGGCAGCGCCAGCGCCGCGGCGAGCGAGACCACGCCGCGCACGCCGACGAAAGAGAGCAAGAAAGCCCATTGCCAAGGCGGGGACGGATCGCGACGGCGCAGCGCGGCGTTCAGCCAGCGCGGCAGATAAACCGCGGGATAGACCCAGACGAAGCGCGCGACGACGACCACCGCAGCGGTCAGCAAGATCGCGAAGGCTAAATGCTGCCACGGCACCGCGTGCATGCGGATGAATAACGTCCGCACCTGCATGCCGGTGACCAGAAAAACGAGGCCCTCGAGCAGATAGATGAGCAGGTCCCAGAAGAAGATGCCTTGCAGGCGCGTCGCTGCCGGGATGAGCAGCGGCCCGTTCCAGCTCACATACAGGCCGGCCGCCACCGTGGCCAGCACGCCAGAGCCGCCCAACTGCTCGGGGATCAGAAAGGCAACATAGGGCGTCATCAGCGACAGGGTAATTTCGACACGCGGGTCATGCGCCCAGCGGCGCAGCCGAAGGCTCACCCAGCCGACAGTGATGCCAAAAGCGATCTCGCCGACGACGATGAGCACAAAGGTGCCCCCCGCTTTCTCGAACGAGAACAGCCCGGTGCTCACCGCGGCGACGGCAAAGCGATAGAGGATCAATGCCGTGGCGTCGTTGGCGAGGCCTTCGCCTTCGAGCACGACGACGAGCCGGCGCGGCAGGCCAAGCCGCTTGACGATGGCGAGCGGCGCCACTGCGTCGGGCGGTGACACGATGGCGCCGAGCACAAAACCCACAGCGAGAGGCATGCCGAGCAGCCAATGCGCGGCCGCCGCCACAGCACAGGTGGTGAAAACCACACCGCCGAAGGCAAACAGCGCGATTGGCCGCAGATTGAATTTGAACTCGCGCCAGCTCATGGCGACGCCGGCCGAATAGATCAGCGGCGGCAGGATGCCGAGCAGCACCAATTCGGGCGCGAGCTCGATGCGGGGCAGGTCCGGCACGATCGCAAGTATGATGCCGGCAACGACCAGAAGGATCGACGGCGGCGTGTTCAGCCGCCGCGCGGCGACGGCGACGACCACCAAAACGCCGAGCAGGAGCAGCATTGTTTCGATGGTTTCGGTCATGCGATATTCTTGCAGGGGACCTTATGGGGACAACTCTACCAGTCTATAGTTACGGTGATATCGCATTTCCGCAAATTGGCCCGCAAGCAACAATCCCTATGAAGTTTTTCGATGGCGCAAGAAGAAGCAGATACGCCTTGGCGTGATCTCAAGGTTCAGAAGTGTACTGATTACTTCGACCAAAAAGTAATCTCGCCCGCACTTAAGATCGACTCCATCACCGCAGTTCAAAAGGCTTGGGAGAGAAATTTATGGCGCGTATATAGTCTAGCAACGTTTCCAGTGAATGCGGTTTACACCGGCACCGTTATTGATGGAATAATCCGTGAGGGTAGAGCAAACTTTCCCGCTGTAAGCTCGGTTGACCTTTGGAAAATCGTCTACGCAGAAATTGAAAACCATCAGGATAGGCGAAATGCCACACTCAACAGCCCGAGAGCGAAAGAGTTACTTAAGGCCGAGCGAGAACAGGGATTCAAATATATTTCACTATCGTCCCGCACGATTACCGAGGGCGCCGAGGCTTGGTTATCCGCTCAAATAACCGGGATGTGGACCGCCTTTGAATCGATGGCTGAGGATTTATGGGAGACGGCGCTAAACTCTAAGCCGAGGGGCGTTGCAGAACTGAGTGGTCGGCGAAA
>JBAUCK010000319.1:0-2058 GCA_049677525.1 Xanthobacteraceae bacterium | reverse complement strand
CGGCCTTTTATTGGCGCCGGTGATGACGCGGCCGCGGCGGCCGTTGTCGAACAGCGCATCGACCGCTTCCTGCAGCATGCGCTTTTCGTTGCGGATGATGATGTCCGGCGCGCGCAGCTCGATCAGCCGCTTCAGGCGGTTGTTGCGGTTGATGACGCGGCGATAGAGATCGTTGAGGTCCGACGTGGCGAAGCGCCCGCCGTCGAGCGGCACGAGCGGCCGCAGGTCGGGCGGGATCACCGGCACATGGGTGAGGATCATCCATTCCGGCTTGTTGCTGGACTGGGTGAAGGCCTCGATCAGCTTGAGCCGCTTGGCAAGCTTCTTCGGCTTCAGCTCCGAGGTCGATTCCGCGATCTCGACGCGCAGATCCGCGGCGAGCTTCTCGAGATCGAGCGCCTTGAGCATCTCGCGAATCGCTTCCGCGCCGATCATGGCGGTGAAGCTGTCGGCGCCGAATTCATCCTGCGCCTTGACGTAGTCCTCCTCGGACAGGAGCTGACGGTCCTTGAGCGGCGTGAGGCCGGGCTCGAGCACCACGTAATATTCGAAATAAAGGATGCGCTCGAGATCCTTCAGCGTCATGTCGAGCAGAAGGCCGATCCGGCTCGGCAGCGACTTCAGGAACCAGATATGCGCAACAGGCGCTGCGAGCTCGATATGACCCATGCGCTCGCGCCGCACGCGCGACAGCGTGACTTCGACCGAGCACTTCTCGCAGATGATGCCCTTGTACTTCATGCGCTTGTACTTGCCGCACAAGCACTCATAGTCCTTGATCGGCCCGAAAATGCGCGCGCAGAACAGGCCGTCGCGCTCGGGCTTGAAGGTGCGGTAATTGATGGTCTCGGGCTTTTTGATCTCGCCGTAGGACCAGGACAGAATCTTCTCCGGACTCGCGATCGAAATCCGGATCTGGTCGAAGACTTGCGCCGGAACCTGCGGGCTGAAAAGATTCATAATTTCTTGGTTCATCGTCTGCTCCGCTTGCCGACCGTGTCGGCCGCTGTCGTCATTCTCTTAAAGCCTACGAAAGTCCTCGATGACCGGGCATCGCGCATCGCGACGCCCGGTCATGACGTTTGTCTTACTCGGCCGCCTCGGGCACGCCGTCACCGCGCTGCTGCTTGGAGTTGTACAGGTCGACATTGAGACCGAGCGAGCGCATTTCCTTGACCAACACGTTGAACGATTCCGGGATACCGGACTCGAACGCGTCGTCACCACGCACGATCGACTCGTAGACCTTGGTGCGCCCGGCGACGTCGTCGGACTTCACCGTCAGCATTTCCTGCAGCGTGTAGGCGGCGCCATAGGCTTCGAGCGCCCACACTTCCATTTCGCCGAAGCGTTGACCGCCGAACTGGGCCTTGCCGCCCAGCGGCTGCTGGGTGACGAGGCTGTACGGACCGATCGAGCGCGCGTGGATCTTGTCGTCCACCAGGTGATGCAGCTTCAGCATATAGATGTAGCCGACGGTCACCCTGCGATCGAACGCGTCGCCGGTGCGCCCGTCATAGAGCGTCACCTGCCCCGAATGGTCGAGGCCGGCGAGATCGAGCATGTGCTCAATATCGGCTTCCTTGGCGCCGTCGAACACGGGGGTAGCAATCGGCACGCCGTGACGCAGATTGGTGCCGAGCTCCATGAGACCCTTGTCGTCGAGCGACTTGATGGTCTCGTCCTCGCCATACACCTTCTTCAACAGGTCCTTGAGCGGCTTGGAGTCCTTCCTGCCGTTGTACATGTCGACCGCGGCGCCGATCTTCAAACCGAGGCCGGCGCAGGCCCAGCCGAGATGGGTCTCGAGGATCTGACCGACATTCATGCGGCTCGGGACGCCGAGTGGGTTGAGCACGACATCGACCGAAGTGCCGTCGGCGAGGAATGGCATGTCCTCCGCCGGCACGATCTTCGACACCACACCCTTATTGCCGTGGCGGCCGGCCATCTTGTCGCCGGGCTGGATCTTGCGCTTCACCGCGACGAAGACCTTGACCATCTTCATCACGCCGGGCGGCAATTCGTCGCCGCGCTGCAGCTTCTCGACCTTGTCGA
>JBAUCK010000318.1:0-11164 GCA_049677525.1 Xanthobacteraceae bacterium | reverse complement strand
GGCTCGGTGAACACCGCCGTCGGGAGTACCTCGCCGGAGGCGATCTTCGGCAGCCATTTGCGTCTCTGATCCTCGGTGCCGGCGCTCAAGATCAATTCAGCGGCGATCTCCGAACGCGTGCCGAGCGCGCCGACACCGATATAGCCGCGCGACAATTCCTCCGACACGACGCACATCGATTCCTTGCCGAGCCCCATGCCCTCGTAGTCCTCGGGAATGGTGAGGCTGAACACGCCGAGCTCCGACATCTGGGAAATGACGCCGAGAGGAATGTATTCGTTCTTCAGGTGCCACTGCTGGGCAGCGGGCACCACGCGGTCTTCCGCGAATTTGCGCATCTCCTCGCGTATGGAATCGAGCGTGTCGTCGAGCCCGCAGGCGCCGACAGTGGCGTCGTGATGCTGACGCATCAGTTCGACAAGCCGCGCGCGGCGCGGCGCCGTGTTGCCGGTTGCGATCAGATGCTCGATGGCAGGCGTGATCCGCGCCGCAGCCGCGCCTGCACTGAGCCCGAGATCGGAAAGCCGCACGATCTCGCCTTGGCTCATCGGAATGCCGCCCGCGATCTGGGCGAGATATTCGCCGGCGCCGATGCGCACCAGCAATTCCTCGGTTTCGCCGAAGCTGCCGATCTCCGTCATGTGTTGCGCATAGGCGGCAAGCTGGCGCAGCGCCTCGGCATAAGTCGCGAGCCAAGCGAGGCCGTGGGCCGCGCGCTGCTCGCGGTCGAACACGCGCGACACCATGCGGCCTTCGATGGTCACCCGTTCGCTGACGGCGCGCCGGGCATCGGCGAACAGGGATTCGACGGCGGAAACGGCGTCATCGAGCATGGCAATGACGTCGTGGCCCGCGGACACTTGGGAAGCGGCAAGCGGCATGATTGGCTCCGGTGAGCGGCTTGAAGCGACAAAAGCAACGACAAGAGACGGCCCGGCCTGACCACCCAAACCTTACGCGTGCGCTGCACAAAAGCAATGATGGAAGCGCGACCTACAACCGCTGGGCACAGGAGCGGCCGCGGGAGGCGGCGTCGACCGGCTTCCTCGGCAACGCCCTATCCTACCGGCCGGCCAAAGTGGCACGTGAAACGTCCAGCGCCGCTGCGGCACCGAGACCAGGCCAACTGACACGGATTCTTGCCAAATCTTAACCATTTTAGGTTGTCCTGACGCGGCTTAGCACGGTAGCGCGCCGCGGCGATATGGATCGCGCTTCTCGTCCAATTTCGGGGCCTGAATGCACTTCGCGCGAGTTTTCTCGAGGCTGTCGGTCCGCGCCCGCATAATCGTGCTGGACGTCATTCCGATCATCGGCTTTCTCGCCAACGGCTTCGCCTTCCTCTCCGGCGACGGCGAAGTCGGCAAAGCCTTCGACAGCGTGAACCGCAACACCGTGGTGCCGGACGCCAGCCGCGACCTCAAGACCGGCCTCTTGATGATGCGCGCGGCAACCGTCGAGTTTGTCGCGCACCCCTCCGATACCGAGGTCCAGGACTTCGAAGACGGCCGGGACATGGCGATGCGCTCTCTCGACCGCATTCAGTCGGCGCTTCCGGAATCCGAACGAGACATGATCACGCCGCTGCGCACGACCGTACGCGACCTCAAGACCAGCTTTGCCAGCCTCGTTCATGAACAGAAATCGCTCGGCTTCACCGACATGCAGGGCGTTACCGCAATCTGATCGCGGCGAGCGACTTGATCGAGAAAATCATCCACGACGATCTAACCTGGGTCGCCGAAGTCGACAGCGCCAGACTTTTAATGTCGTTGCTCACACTGCGGCGCTACGAGATCGAATACCGGCTGACACGCAATCATACCGCCGAGCGGCACTTCCTCGACGAGATCAGGCATTTCAACGAGATTTTCGAGTCGGTCGACGGCGCGCCGGCGATGAAGGAAAAGCTCAATCAAAAAGTGCAGAATTACAGCTACGCTTTCGCACAATGGGTGGCGAGCACCGACAATATCGCGCCGCTGCTGTCGCTGATCAGCCACGACACCGAGAACGTGCTGCCTCAAGCCAACAATATCATCGCCAAGGCGCGCCAGGATGCGAGCGTCGCGGCGGAGGAACTCGCCGCTTCGCGGACCCGCACCCGGCAATTCATCCTCTGGGTCGATCTCGCGGTGATCCTGATCGTGCTCGGCTGCAGCTGGCGCATCGGGCGTTCCATTCCCTATCCGCTTGAGAAGCTGGCCGGCCCCATGAAGCGGCTCGCCGACGGCGATACATCGGCGCAACTGCCCGCCAGCGATTCGCGCGACGAGATCGGCGCCATGGCGTGCAGGGTCGTGGTGTTCCGCGACAACATGATCGAGCGCGAGCGGCTCGCCGCAATCCAGCACGAAGGCAACGAAGCGCGCGAGCAACGCGGCGAGGCCATTGCCGCCTCGATCCACCCCTTCCGCGCCTCGATCGAGCAGGCGCTGAACAGCCTGCGCGAAGCCTCGGACCGCCTGGAAGGCGCATCGGGCAGCATGAACACCGCCGCTGACGCCGTGTCTTCGGAAGCCAAGGCCGCGGAGAATTCCGTCGGCGCCGCTTCCGTCAATGTCGCGACGGTCGCCAGCTCAATCGAGGAGCTCGCGGTCTCGATCAGCGAAATCGCCGCCCACGCCACCAAATCGACCGACGTCGCCCGCCGCGCTGTCGCCGAATCCAAACGCACCGTCACGACGATGTCGGAGCTCGGCAGTGTCGCCAACCGCATCGGCGAGGTGATCGGCCCCATTCAGGCCATCGCCGGCCAGACCAATCTGTTGGCATTGAACGCCACGATCGAGGCGGCGCGCGCTGGCGAATCCGGCCGCGGCTTCGCCGTCGTGGCCTCGGAAGTGAAATCGCTCGCAGCGCAGACCGCGCGCGCCACCGAAGACATCGCCGCCCAGATCGGCTCGATCCAGTCGGCGACCGCCGATGCCGCGCAGGCGATCGAACAGGTATCCTCAATCATCGACGATATGTCGGACATTGCTGCGGTGGTCGCGTCGACCGTCGAGGAACAGAACAACGCCGTGGCCTCGATTGCCGAAGGCGTCAACCGCGCCTCGAACGAGGCGCGCATGGGCTCCGACGCCATGAGCCGCGTCGCCGGCGCCTCGAACGGCGCCCGCACCACGGCGGCCGACGTCAAATCGCTGGCAGCCTTGCTTGCCACCGAGGCGGAAAGCCTGGAAGGCGAAGTCCGCCGTTTCCTCGACAACGTCCAGGCCGCCTGAACGCGCAGCGCGAGCGGCCTGGAGCGCAATCGTTTCAGCTTGAATCGTTTGTCGCTCTGGGATTTTGCCGACAATGGTGGCAAGCGCGAGAACGGTGCCGATTTCAGGAATGGTCCGCGACGAAATCGCGGCGCCCGAAGCCGAAAGATCTAGTACAAAACAGTCCTCGGACATGCCATCGGCAAAGACGACGCGCGAGCGCGGATTTTGCGGCACGAAGCGGCTATCGGCCCGCTGATCGGCGATGTCGAAGTTTTTGAATTGCTCGAACCAGTCGATCTTGGCGGCCAGCTTGGTGCGATCGTCATCTGTGCCGACGATGCTCATCACGAAGCCGCCGTCGAGCAGGCGAACGATCGAGCCTTTGAATTCGCCGAGATGCTCGACGGTGACAAAGGCACGCTCGCCGAGATGCCCCCGGGTCGGCGCCGCCAACGCGATCGCGTAGGGCGAAACACTGACGGCGCGGCAGGGAAAGGTGCGCCGCTCGCCGCGCGTGTTGCGGTGATCCGCGAGCACATAGGTGCCCGGCACGCTGACGATAATGCGGCTGTTTCGCCGGCGATCGACGAAAACAACTTCTTCGCTTTTTTTGACTTCAGTCAGCGGCACGGCCGCGGCTCCGAAAGCAGCAACTTGTTATCTGTAATAGTACCTACCGGCCGTTGACGATCTCTATCTATTCGGTAAACCCGGTTGAGCGGAATTAGGTAACACTTGATCAATAGGCCGGGTTGTTCCGAAATGCGCTTTTATTTGTATGATGATAGCGGAGGCACTGCCGGCCGCGACGGCGCCCAAATGACCACAAAAATCGGAACCAACAAACCCGATCTGGGAGCGGACATTTGGCAGCAAATAAGCGGCCGCCGCTTATTTGGTCCGCACCTCGACATGGCGACCGTCGACATGACGCCGCAAAGATGGAGCCAGCGCCCGAACGCGTCGTGGAAGAACGAGGTCCATTCGCCGAGCCGCTCCGGCAGACAATCGAATGACGCCGACCACTCGACGAAGGCGCGGCCGCGATCCGTCACCGGACTGACACGCAAGGTCGCGCGATAGTCGGTGACCGGCACCGGCGCTTCGCCGCAAAATGCATAAGTCTGCGAGCGCTCGACGTCGGACAGCGCCAGCAGGACTTGCCGGAGGCGCTTTCCCTGATAGAGGACATTGCGCACGGCGCCGACCGCGTCGCCGGATTGAGCCCGAACCGTCGACCCATACCGGATAATTGTTGAAATCGCGGATGACGCTCCAGAGATCGTCCGCCGACTGCATGAACACCGTGCTGTAATATGCGCGCGCCATAACCGCTCACGCTTGCTCGTATTTGCGGGCCGCATATGGCGGCGGCGGGCCTGCGAAGCCCACCCGTTTCCTGCTATGAAGAGCCCGTAATCGGAGCTGCGCCTGCCGCGGAGACCTGCCCCATTGGAGACCTGCCCATTGGAGACCTGCCCATTGGAGACCTGCTTCCATTGAACACCGTCCGCATCTGCTACCGCATCGCGATGGACGCGTTTTATCGTTTCAATGCCGACGACGGCTGGGCGATCGCGAGCCACATCGCGCTCTCCGTGCTGATGTCGATGTTTCCGTTCCTGATCCTGGTGACGGCGATCGCCGGCTTCATCGGCTCGAAGAACCTCGCCGACGAGGTCGCGCAGCTCATCATCGCCGCCTGGCCGCATGAAGTGTCGAACGGCATTGCCAGCGAGATCCACAGCGTGCTGACCACGGCGCGCGGCGGCTTCCTCACCGTCGGCGCTTTGTTTGCGATCTACTTTTCGTCGAGCGGCGTCGAGAGCCTGCGCATCGGATTGAACCGCGCCTATGGGCTGATCGACAAGCGGCCGTGGTGGCTGTTGCGCATGGAATCGATCGGCTATGTGATGGTAAGCGCCCTCGGACTTCTGGCGCTGGCTTTCCTGGTCGTGCTTGGACCCTTGGTGTTCCGTGCGGCGCTCGCCTACGCGCCGTGGCTCGCACCGCTCGAGCGCCATTACGATGTCGGACGCTTCAGCGCCGCGGCCTTCGTGCTCACCGTGGCGCTGATGATCCTGCACATGTGGCTGCCGGCGGGGCGGCGGCAGATCGAGGATGTCTGGCCGGGCATTATCGCGACGCTCGTGCTGTGGCTCGCCTGCGGCTTCACTTTCGGCCGCTATTTGTCCGACTTCTCCTATGCCTATGTGCACTATTACGCGGGCCTTGCTTCGGCAATGACCGCTCTGGTGTTTCTCTATTTCACCGCGTGGATCTTCATCTATGGCGGCGAGCTCAATGCCGCGATCGCGCGCGCATTCCCGCGGCATTCGAAGGCTCCGGAGCGGACGATTGCCGAGGAGTCGCAGCCGGACAGCGGGCCGTAGCGCAAATATAGATGCCGAGCTCTAAGCCGCAGTCTCGGCCGGCGTCGCGGTCAGCGCTTTGACCTTACGGGCGTGATCGACGGCTTCGCGCGCCGACTGGTTATGCGTGAACAACTCGAGCGTCTCCGTTTCGTCGTCGGAGACCGGCGTCATCGCCTGATCCGTGTAAGGAACCTGCGCGTCTTTGGCGACTCGGCGATAGATGCGGTAAATGCCGAAGGCCGCCGTCGCAACGCGGGCGTGCTTGACCACAAACTCCAAGGCATAGGCCGGATAGAATTGCCACACCGGCTCTCTCGGCAATTCCGGGCGGCGCTCGTCGCGGGCCTTGAGGCGGACGAAGCCGCCCTGCAACGGATGCACTCTTTCAATGGTCAGCGACTGCGCGAACCAGAGAATGATCTGCGCCAGTCTTAGAATATTGATGCCATAGGCCTGGGCGCGGCGCAGGATCGTTTCGATATGCTGCGGCGTGTAATAGATCGACCAGGCGTCGCGGTAGAGCTTTTCCCATTCCGCCTTGCTCATATGCGCATGCGGCGTGAGGGCGTGTTCGAGATCGTATTTGTTGAGATCGGGATCGAGCGGCGCGCCCTTCTTGCGCAATGTCTTGTGATCCTCGGACCCCGGCAGCGGCGTGAGGAAGAAGAACTCGAGAACGTCGAGCGGCATTTCTTTCTTGATGATCTCGATATCGCGCCGGGCCGATTCCGGCGTGTCGTGCGGGAAGCCCAAGATGTATCCGGCATAGGTCCAGATGCCGACCGCTTTCCAGGCGAGCAGCATATTGCGATATTCGGTGATCTTGTTCTGCCGCTTCTTCGCTGCAAGCAGATTATCGGGGTTGATGTTCTCGAGCCCGATGAAAATGCGGGTGACACCGGCGCGCTTGGCCTTGGCGACGAAATTCGGAATCTTGTGGCACAGCGTGTCGACCTGGATCAGGAAGCGCACGTCCATGCCGTCTTCCTCGCGCAGCTTAATGATGCGGTCGAAGATCGGCTCCCAGTCCTTGTTGCGGGCAAAATTGTCGTCGGTGATGAAGAAACGGTCGATGCCGTTTTCGAAATTCTTGCGCAGGATGCGCTCGACATCGTCGGGACTGCGGCGGCGCGATTTCCTCCCCTGCACATTGATGATGGTGCAGAACGAGCATTGGAACGGGCAGCCGCGCCCGGCGTCGAAGGTCGTGACATTGCCGATGGTCTTGCGCACCGAATTGCCCGGCAAAAACGGCGTGATCTGGTCTTCGAGCGCCGGCAAATCGTTGATGTAATTGTAGGTCGGCTTTAGCGTGCCCGCCGCGCAATCGCGCATCACTTCGTCCATGCGGCCTTCGGCCTCGCCGGCGAACAGCGTGATGCCCATATCCAGCGCTTCCTGCAGGTCGGGCCCGATCGCGTCGAACATCGCCAACATGCCTGAGACGTGAAAGCCGCCGATGATCACCGGGATGCCGGCGGCGCGCAGGGGTTTCGCGATATGCAGCGAGCGCGGATATTGATTGGACTGCACGCCGACCAGGCCGACAAAGCCGAAATTGCCGTTGGCGCGCATGTCGGCGATGATGTGGTCGACGCGTACGCGCGTATTGGTTTCGTCGATAGCGACGATGTCGATATCAATATCGGGACCTAAAATCCCGCGCTGGGCGCAATCGTCGATGAGGCCATAGACGCTGGCGAGTGAATTCGCCGGCATCGGCGAGCGGTACCAGCGGATCACATAGCCGTCATCGTCGTAATGCGACGGCTTCACCAGCACGACGCGGAATCTGCGTGTGACGCCTGCTTCCGTCTGCTGTTCAGGGTACATGCCCCACCCCGTACCTGACAGCAGAACTGTATCTGATTAGGAACGGGAGTCACTACCCCAATCACCCCATCATGGCGGTAAGGGAATGCGTTCGAGGGCGATTGTCGAGCTTTTTTGGAACTTTTCGGCTCAAGCTTCAGGAACGGGTCAGGAACTTGTCGCCTCAAGCACATCCTCAAAATTCCGCAGGCCCGCCTTCGGCGTATTGACTAGCACCGCCATGTTGCCGGGCTTGTGCTTGTTGGTGCGCATCAATTCATGCGCATAGGGAATCTTGTCCCACGGGAACACGTCGCTCATGCACGGATCGACGCGGCGGTCGATGACAAACTGATTGGCGGCACTGGCTTGTTTCAGATGCGCGAAATGCGAACCTTGAATGCGCTTCTGCCGCATCCACACATAACGCGCGTCGAAGGTGATGTTGTAGCCGGTGGTGCCGGCGCAGAACACGACCATGCCGCCGCGCTTGATCACCAGGCACGAGACCGGGAACGTTGCCTCGCCCGGATGTTCGAAGACGATATCGACGTCGCGTTTGCCGGTGATATCCCAGATCGCCTTGCCGAAGCGGCGCGCTTCTTTGACCCAGGCGTCGTATTCGGGCGTGCCGACTTTCGGCATCTGGCCCCAGCATTTGAAATCGCTGCGGTTGATGACGCCCTTGGCGCCGAGATCCATCACATATTGAACCTTGCTCGGATCCGACACGATGCCGATGGCATTGGCGCCCGAGGCAGCGACAAGCTGCACGCCGAACACGCCAAGACCGCCCGAAGCGCCCCAGACCAGTACATTATCGCTCGGCTTGAGCGTGTGCGGCGAATGACCGAACAGCATGCGATAGGCGGTGGCAAGCGTCAGCGTATAGCAAGCCGCCTCTTCCCAGGTCAGATGCGGCGGCTTGTGCATGAGCTGGCGCGACTGCACGCGGCAGAATTGCGCGAATGAACCGTCCGGTGTCTCGTAACCCCAGATGCGCTGTGACGGCGACAACAGCGGATCGCCGCCGTTACATTCTTCGTCGTCACCGTCGTCCTGATTGCAATGAACGGTGACTTCGTCGCCGACTTTCCAGCGCTTCACTTTAGAACCGACCGCCCAGACGATGCCCGAGGCGTCGGAACCGGCGACATGGAACGGATGCTTGTGGCCGTCGAACGGCGATACCGGAATGCCCAAGCCGGCCCAGACGCCGTTGTAATTGACCCCGCCGGCCATGACATAGACCAGCACTTCGTCCTCAGCGATCGGCCAGGTCGGAACCACCTCGCACTGCATCGCCTGTTCCGGCGGCCCATGCCGTTCCTTGCGGATCGCCCAGGCATACATTTTTTCAGGAACATGCCCGAGCGGCGGGACTTCGCCGATCTCATAGAGATTCTTTGCAGGGGCTGCGGACGGCTTTATTTGCGCAACGGCCATAACAGGCTCCAGGTAACTGGCGCCAAATGGCTGGCGCCAAGTTGAGTTGCACCGGCATTTTGCGACGTCGCCACTCCCGAATCTGGCGGCCCACATTTGCCAAGTCCGCCTCGGTCGCAAGACCGTAGTCTGCCGCACCTGATGTTGCAGCGCAATAAATAGTTCGCAAAAACCGTTGCATGAATCGGTGGATGCAGGTCGCGCTCTCGTCGGGCTTTGCTGACAGGCATCGACCAAAGTCCTAAGCTTTGCGTCGGCGCGAGGAATGCGCTCAGGGGTTCCACCCCTGCCGGGATGCAATGAAGGGGGATACCATGGACGCTCAAGGCATTATTATTTGGCTGATCGTCGGCGCCATTGCCGGCTGGCTGGCCGGAATGCTCGTCAAAGGCGGCGGCTTCGGACTGATCGGCGACATCATTGTCGGCATTGTCGGCGCTGTGATCGCCGGCTGGTTGTTGCCGCAGCTCGGCATCGTCATCGGTAGCGGCATTGTCGGCGCGGTCATCAATGCCTTCATCGGCGCCGTAATTTTGCTGATCATTCTGCGCCTGATCAAACGCTAGAGCGCTGATTTTCGCGCACGTCGTTATCGGAAAAACGGTCTCCGCTGTTCCAGGACATGCTTTCCGGGACTTGCTTTTCGGGACTTGCTTTTCGGGACTTGCGCCAAGGCGGCGGAAAGGAATACGCGGCAAGGCTTTACGGGCGCTTGCGCCCGTAAAGCCGATTTATTTGTTTTGACCGTCGCCGCACAAACAGGCCGAAACTCGCACCACCGGTCATGACTTCGACGATTATTGCGGCTGGCATTATCCGCCGCCGTTTTTGCTCGTTGCCGCGGCGCTCATTATTTTGGCGCTAATTATGCAATGCGCATATTGCGTCGCAACAAAATCCGCGTCACATTAGTTTGCCCGAATGCGGAGAACTCCGATGGGTGAAGAGCCGCGCCGCGACACGCTATTGCGCGATAAAACATCGCGCGACAAAGCTTGGATCTTCCGTACCTATGCGGGGCATTCGACGGCCACCGCCTCGAACGAGCTTTACCGCAAGAACCTGAGCAAAGGGCAGACCGGGCTTTCGGTCGCCTTCGACCTGCCGACCCAGACCGGCTACGACAGCGATCATCCGCAGGCGAAGGGCGAAGTCGGCAAAGTTGGCGTGCCGGTTTGCCATCTGGGCGATATGCGCGCGCTGTTCAACGCGATCCCGCTCGGCGAGATGAACACCTCGATGACGATCAACGCGACGGCGGCCTGGCAGCTCGCGCTCTACATCGCGGTTGCCGACGACCAAGGCCTGCCACGAGAGAAGCTTCAGGGCACGACACAGAACGACATCATCAAAGAGTATCTGTCGCGCGGCACCTATGTGTTCCCGCCGGCGCCGTCGATGCGGCTGATCAAGGACACCATACTGTTCACCACGCGCGAAATACCGAAATGGAATCCGATGAATGTCTGCTCCTATCATCTCCAGGAAGCAGGCGCGACGCCGCAGCAGGAACTCGCCTTTGCGCTGGCGACAGCAGTGGCTGTGCTCGACACCGTCAAGGCTGCCGATGCCGTGAGCGACTTCGGCGAAGTGGTCGGGCGCATTTCGTTTTTCGTCAATGCCTCGGCGCGCTTTGTCGCCGAAATGTGCAAGATGCGCGCCTTCGGCGAATTGTGGGACAAGATCACGCGCGAGCGCTACGGCGTCACCGATCCCAAGCAGCGGCTGTTCCGCTACGGCGTGCAGGTCAATTCGCTCGGGCTCACCGAGCAACAGCCCGAGAACAACGTCTATCGCATCTTGCTGTCGATGCTGGCGGTGACGCTGTCGAAAAAGGCGCGGGCGCGCGCGGTGCAACTGCCGGCCTGGAACGAAGCGCTCGGTCTGCCGCGGCCCTGGGATCAGCAATGGTCGCTGCGCATGCAGCAGATCCTGGCTTATGAAAGCGACTTGCTCGAATTCGGCGACATATTCGACGGCTCGGCCGTAGTCGAAGGCAAAGTCGAGGAGCTCAAGCGCGCCGCGCTCGAAGAGCTTGATCACATCGAAAAGCTCGGCGGCGCCATTGCCGCGGTCGAGATGGGCTACATGAAAGGCCAGCTTGTCGCCAGCAACACCGAGCGGCTTGAAGCCATCGAGCGCAACGATCAGGGCGTGGTGGGCGTCAACCGCTATGTCGAAACCGAGATTTCGCCGCTGACGACAGGCGAAGACACGATCATGACCGTACCGCATGAGGTGGAGGCTGAGCAGATCGCACGGCTGAACGCCTGGCGTGCGGCGCGCGACGGCCGGGCGGTCGCCGCGGCGCTCGATGACCTG
>JBAUCK010000317.1:0-1536 GCA_049677525.1 Xanthobacteraceae bacterium | reverse complement strand
AGTGTGCGGTAACCCGTAGCCTACTTCGGAACGGAAGTGCCCTTTCTCCGATTGTGGGCTCGGACGGATGGCGCCGCGGCCAAGTCCCCCAAAGCCCCCACACCCCTCACGCGGCGCCATCCGTTTGCGTTTTGTGCAGCGGGTTCAGCGTCGTTCGCTTGCCGCACCTTGTTATGAAGTGCGACAAACGGAGCGAAAAGAGCAATGTTAACAATGCTAATTTTTTTACGTTGGTGCGGCCGAGAGAAGTGCAATAACCGAGCCGCTATCGCACGATAGCTCAAGGGCGCGGGCGAAAGAGCCCCGTTGTGTCGACAATCGAATTTCCAATGGCGCCCGCACCCGCACCACTAAGCGCGGACGATACGTTTGCCATGCCGTCTCACCCTGACGAGCGCCAGATCCTGGTCCCATTTTATGCACGGGAAAGCATGACGCTCGCGGCCGCTGCGGAACTCTGTCGCAAGTCAACGGAAACTATCCGTTCGTGGGCCCAGCGACACGGCATCGGGCGCAAGATTGGAGGCACCTGGCACATTAGCCGCGTGGCGCTTCAGATGTTACTGGATGACGCCACAACGGCACTGAGTGCTTATCACGCTGGCGATCGGTCCGATCCAGCGGTACGAGCTTATTTCGAACGTGCGGGGTGTGGCGCGCTCCTGCAGAAATCTAAAAAGCAACTTGCTCCGGCGGCCATCCATTCGAGCGGCCACTCAATTTCTTAGCTCAGAAACGACCGCTGGTGAGTCCGACCAGCTTGCCGCCAGTACCCTGCTACCCAGGCGGCAAAACGAATCCGCGGCCTTCTGTGAGTCGCTGCGCGGGTGCAGCCAGCCCGGACTGCGACGGATGCCGTAAGGTCGCTGGTGTCGGGATCCGCGCAAGCGTGAGCCGAAAGTAGTTTTCGACGTTGAGCCGTGGCGGATCGGCGATTGCTTCTACGTCACTGTCACAATATACGGCAGCGAACTGAAACGGATCACTGAGACGTTTGCCACGGAAGGCGAGGCTGCCCGCTGGATTAGGAACAAGTCAGCCGCTTGGCTTCATGCCAGCCGCCACAATTGAAACTGACCCACCACCCGGGATCCGTACTGCAGCCGCGTGAGCTGGGCATTGGATACCACGGCATTCGCTCTTCGGTTGTAATCGGCCGTCACGGTGCCAACACGGTTTTTTCAACGGTGGACGGTTTTTGAGCGGCTCGTGATTTGCCGATTTGCGGTCACGGCTCGCTACTACAGATTGCAAGCTATCAAGACGCCGCCAACTGAGGCGGCCTACGTTCCCCAAAACGTAACAACTAGGCCGCCGATAATGATCAGCGCGCCACCGGCCAATACTGGCGTGACCGGGAGCACCCCGAACACAAAGAAATTGACGATCTGCCAAACCACAAACAACGTCGCGATGTACAGGCCAACGACGCGGCCAAATTCGACAGGCGGCAGATTGAGGAAAAGCCCATAGCCGAACAGCAGGACGGCCCCTACCCTGAAGGCGACGGCTTTCAATGGAAGGCTGTCATAGCGC
>JBAUCK010000316.1:0-3299 GCA_049677525.1 Xanthobacteraceae bacterium | reverse complement strand
GCATGTGGAACCGCCAGCGCGAAGCGCAGATGGCGCGCGAAATTCTGGCCGAGACCGAGGACGAAGACAGCGCCCCCAATCGCAATCCGCCGCCATTGCGAGAGGGCGAGGAGACAGGCGGCGAGGGAGACCTGCTGCCGGCCGCGGATGCGGCGGAATAGGTCTATTTCAGCTCGACGGACACGGGGCAGGACGCCGGAGTAGGCGCTGTCGCCGTGTAAGGCTTCCCCAGCAAGTACCAATTCGAGAGCAGTACCGCCAGCGCGCCGGTGTAGAGAGCGCCCAGTTCCCGTGCACGCCGCCTATCCTTCTCGTCGCGCGATGTCGAATCCGCCTGGCTGCCGAGATCTGGTTCCGGAGGCCCGACATATTCTTCCGGAAGCCATGAGATCAGCGCATAACTCAAAATGCCCGCCGCCATGGCCGCGTCGAAGGAGAAGGTGATCGTCACCATGACGAGGGTGATCGCCACGCGGCCGAGCGGCTGCTCGTCGGAAATGACATAAGACGTTTGTGTGGCCGGCTTGACCGCTGCCGCATCGTCTAATTGAGCGACTTCGGCTTTCACAGGCTTGAAGCGCTGAGAGAACGACTCGGCGACGATCATCAAGCCGACAAAAAATAGCGGCGGCATGATTGCGAATTTCGGGATCAATTCGGAAATAGGCCAGTTGTTGTAGATCGAAATCGCGCCGATGACCGCGAAGAGCAGGAACACGCAGCAACGGTGCCTGCGGTCCAGCCCGAGCGGCCGCCGGTTTTCCAACCGACGTGGTTTTCCGCGTAATAGACAATCGGAGAGACGCCCATCAACGGCGCCACGATGTTGAACCCCGAGTCGATCCAAAGACTGTACTTGATAATCGAGTTCTTTTTTTCGGCAGGAAAATGCTCGCCTTCACCGCCTGCTCTGACATACTCGATAGGGCTTCCCGCGATGTCATCATGATGAAGAAGACGGCGAGGCCGAAAGTCGCGCAATTGATCCACGTATCTTCATTGCCAAGCTTCTGCAGCGGCGATGCGGAGACCGTCCAATAGAGTCCCGGCTGCGTACACAATTGTTTCGTCAGGTGCAGCCCTATGCAGAGCGGAATCATCACGAGAACCGACAATATGAGAGACGAGGATTCCGGGAGTTGCACTCTCCGTCTGCCCGCTTCGCCGGGATGATACTTCACGTAAACGGCGCACAGCGCCTCGACCAGGAGGATGATCGCAAAGCCGGCCAGGAAGGTTGAGATTAGCCATCTGATAGCCGATCGGCTCTGGATTGTTGTCGATCTTGGTGAGGGCGACATCGCCGATCGTGGTCAGGGCGAACTTGACCAGAAGGCCGCCGACACCCGCTTTGATGGCCGCGAAAATCTGCGGCGGAACGGCGGCCAGAAGACTTTCGCGCAACGAGGTGATGGAGAACACGAACACTGCGAAAGACACTACCGCGCAGGTCGCTCTCCCAGGGTACGCCTCGGCGCGCCGCGAACTGAGCCAAGAACAGGTTCAGTCCCATGCCGCAAGCCAGCGCGGTCGGGGTCTTGAGTCCAAAAGCTGCCACCGCGGTCGCGGCAAAAGCTACGGCGCAGGTTCATAACATGAGGACCGAGCACGGCTGGATTGGCAAAAATGATGTATGACATCGCGACAAACGTCGCGAATCCCGCCACGATGTCCCTGGCGCGGTTGGGTTTGGTCGCGGAGGCGGTGCTCATTCGCCGTCTCTGAAAAAAGCGCCGGGAGAGGGACGCCCAGGATCCGGGCTGACTGCGGTGCAATAAGCCGCCGCTCAACTTAGCATTGATAGCGCGGCGGCGTTATACTTTTTTGACGTCGTCGTCGACGCCTCGACGCAGTTGCCGGATGCGACCCCGTGCAGTACCGGTTTCGGCCGCAAGTGCAGTGCGATTCACGGCGGTGGTTCCAGCACCCGAAGATGCTGCGTTAGGATTTGCGCATGTCCGTCATCGACTCGATCCGCAAGCAATTGGCGCCGATCCACCCGGAGGGCTATCCCTTCGTCGGCGGCTTTGCCTTTGCCAGCATCGTCCTGCTCTGGCTGTGGCCGCCGCTCGGCTGGCTGGCGACGCTCCTGACGGTCTGGTGCGCCTACTTCTTTCGCGATCCGCCGCGCGTCACCCCGGTGCGCGACGGCCTCGTGGTGTCGCCTGCCGACGGCCGCGTCAGCCAGATCGTCAATGCGGTACCGCCGAAGGAGCTCGAACTCGGCGAGCGGCCGCTGCCGCGCGTTTCCATTTTCATGAGCGTGTTCGATTGCCATATCAACCGCAGCCCCGTCACCGGCCGCATCGAGCGCATCGTCTATCGTCCCGGCAAATTCCTCAGCGCCGATCTCGACAAGGCGAGCGAGGACAACGAGCGCAATGCGTTCGTCATCGCCATGCCGAACGGCAGGCGCATCGCCGCCGTACAGATCGCAGGCCTGGTGGCACGGCGCATCGTGCCGTTTGCCCGCGAGCGCGAGGCGGTCGCCGCCGGGCAGCGCATCGGCATGATCCGTTTCGGCTCGCGGGTCGACGTCTATCTGCCCGAAGGCACGCGGCCGCTCGCTGCGGAGGGCCAGACCGCGATTGCCGGCGAGACGGTCATCGCCGACCTCGCTCTGGCCGACCCGGGACGCACGTTCCGGGTGGCGTGAGCGGCTTAACGCTCACCCTCCAGCCGGAGAGTGCGCGCACCAACGGTGCGCGTGGGGAAGTGCGGTTGGCGCAGTTTGAATTGTGGACATCTTGACTAGCGTTGCCGGACGGCAATTGCCGCCGTATCTTGCCGATCATGGCAAGTGGAAACGACGGTCACGGTCAGGGAATTTGGCTCCGCCGCCAGCGGCAGGGCAGGATCAGAGATATTTTCCCCTGGGAACCAGCAACGCGAGGTCAGCTGTCGAGCCTAACTGGCGCACGAATCCCGAGAAGTTTGTCGAGGCACTGGCTAAACAACTCGGATCTCAGGCTGCGGCCGAGGAATATATGAGGAACCGACCGTTCATGAAGGCACGATACGGTTGGGAACGCTAATGCTCCGAGGTCCTAAAGGCGAGACCGCGATCGTAGGCGAAACGTGATCGCCGATCCACCACAATGACCACTTCAATACTGATATTTTCGGAGTGGCAATTGGCTAGATGATAAATCATCTAAAAAAGAAATGGCGTTCATGGATTGTCGCCATTGCGTGCATTGTGGTTGCCATACTTATTGTTTGGTTTTCTGATGCGTTTCACCAATGCATGAAGCAGTCCTATTACGAAAGCGCCGACTATGAGCCGGAAAAAGGTATTG
>JBAUCK010000315.1:0-17499 GCA_049677525.1 Xanthobacteraceae bacterium | reverse complement strand
AAACTATGGCCGCACGTGCTCTGCGTCGCGCGGAGACTCATTGTGGAGTCGCGGCCATGACGCACGCTCACCTCGGCCCGTTTTGCGGCGGGGTCAGGTGAGTCAAATTGACTCACCTACTTCTACGACTTCGGCAATCTTCTCCTATGTGCGGTTGAATGCAGTTCAAGGTCATTCGAGCCAGTCTTTCTTATTAGCGGCGTAAAGCGTGGGCGGGGCGAAAAGCACGTCGCCGACGTGAAAACGAATAGTTCTCGAGTTTCAGCACTCATTCCTGCACCGAGACGAGCGTGATTCGCGGGAGATGTTCTATCAGAATATGGTTTGGGTCGTTGATGGGCTAAGACGTGTACGAGACAGGTCTCGCTTTTTCGAGGTGGCTCGCAAGCGCCCCAATCGCCAAAGCCGAACCGCTGACATTCTCACTGCCATTGAGTGCGCGCTTCTGCGCGATTGGGTAGACAGCCGCAAGCCCGTATTCTTCGACTTCGGGAATAATAGTGAGCTGGGTGATTCTCTATCGTTCCCTGCACCCGTTCTTTGACGACTCGAACCGCGCAGTCCGAAGGGCGCAGCGCATCTATCCCCAGTATTGAAAACCGCATTCTTGAACAAATACCGTAGAGGGTTGCTTCTCGAGGGCATCGACTATTCGGCGGAGCTTCGCGCCGTGTGTGCGGCTCTCTTACAGCAAGCCCTTCGACCCCCAGGCCGTGCAGGCTTCGAGGGATACATGGAGAAGGAGCGCAGGGCGCGAGCAAGGCGTCGCTCTTAGCGCGACACTGCACCAATGCAGCAAAAGCCGGCTGCCGAGGGCCTGACGGAGGAATGACATCCGATAAGCGGCCTTATCGGAAGTAACGCAGGAGCGGCTTCGACGTGGGTAGGGCAGGTTTGCCTGCTAAGACCGACGTCCGCTGTTGGAGGAAGAGCAGGTCATCGCCAGGTTCAGGACGACTTCCGAAAATGATCCTAAGCGGACATCGGACCCTCACGTACATACCGACCTACGCCTCCGTTGTGTGTGCCTTCTTTAGATGATCCTTGATTCCGCGATTGTTTGAGCAACTGAGCAGGGCGGTGCCTTAAATGTGATGTACGAATGGACGCTGACTTCCGAGTGTCAGGTCTTTATATTACATTCTGAGAAGAAATCGGTTGATGGATCGGTTTCACTGTCAGGCAGGGATTGAGATATGCTCACTCTCACAATCAACGGACAATCACGCCAATTCGATGCACCGGAGGACATGCCGCTCCTGTGGGTGTTGCGCGACCATCTCAATCTGGTCGGCACCAAATATGGCTGCGGCATCGCCCAGTGCGGCGTTTGCACCGTGCATCTGGGGGGCAAGCCGGTGCGGTCGTGCCAACTTGCTGTTGGCGATGTAGGCAACCGCGCCGTCGTCACCATTGAGGGAATTGGCAATACGCCCAATGGCGCCAAGGTCCAACAGGCCTGGATAGAAGGTGCAGTGCCGCAATGCGGCTATTGCCAAGCCGGCCAGATCATGTCGGCCACGGCACTGCTGGACAGCAACCCTCATCCTGACGATTCGGACATTGACGCGGCCATGGCAGGCAATCTCTGCCGCTGTGGAACCTACATTCGCATTCGCCGTGCGATCAAGGACGCCGCCGCGAGATCGGCGTGAACATGAAAAAAATTATCGGCGGTATTGGCGGGTGTATATTCGTTGCCGCGCTTGGTTTCGCAGGTTGGACGTTACTTGGCCGCAATCCGATGTCTTTCGCCGGCGGCTCAACCGTGGCGCTGCAAGATTACCAGGGCGGGGCTATCACCGGCGTTCCGACCCAGCTGGCCAGCGCCGATCTGGTGAAGCGCGGCGAATATCTGACGCATGCGGCGGACTGCCAAGCCTGTCATACCGCACCTAACGGCGCGCTCTTCGCGGGCGGCTTTGCCTTCAACATGCCATTCGGCACGACCTATTCCACCAACATCACACCGGACAAACAAACAGGCATCGGCTACTACACCGATGCCCAATTTCTGGCCGCCGTGCTCAGGGGCATTCGCGCCGATGGCGAGAAGCTCTATCCCGCTATGCCTTACACGTCCTATTCCTCCATGACGGACGACGACGCGCTGGCCATCAAGGCTTATCTCTTCACGCTGGCGCCGGTACATGCCCCCGCCAAGGAAGACCAGCTTTCCTGGCCTTACAATCAACGCGGCCTGCTGGCGCTCTGGGACGTGGCGTTCAATCCAGATGAACGTTTCCGTCCCAACACCGACCGGAGCCAGCAGTGGAATCGAGGCGCTTACCTTGCTGAAGCGATGGGCCATTGCGGCGAGTGCCATACACCGCGCAACCTCGCCTATGCGTTGGACAACCACCGGAAATTTTCGGGCGCTCTCACCGCGGGTTGGCGCGCCTACAATATCACTGCCGACAAGAATTCCGGCATCGGCGATTGGAGCAACGAGGATGTCTATCTCTATCTTTCCACCGGCCATGCCAACGGACATGGCGGCGCCGCGGGTCCGATGGGCGAAGCCGCTGACGACAGCCTCAGCTATTTGTTGCCGGATGACACCCACGCCCTAGTGACTTATCTGCGCAGCGTACCGGCCCAGGCAAGCGACCTGCCGCGCGCGGTCACCACGCCTGCGCCGGCCTCCTACAAGGAGGGGCCAGTCGCGAGAATAGATTCGCGCGGTGAAAAGATTTTCGCTGGCGCTTGCGCCAGTTGCCATGATTGGACCGGCGTCAGTCAGGTCAACCGCTATGCGACTCTTACTGGCGTGCGTGCGGTGAACGATCCCAGTGCCACCAACGTGGCGCAGACGGTCATCAATGGCGTCAATCGCAAGACAGCTGAGGGCAAGATCTTCATGCCGGCTTTCGGCGAGGGCTATTCCGACGACGACATAGCGGCCGTGGCCAATTACGTCACCGCTCGTTTTGGCGCCAAAGGCGCGCAGCTAACAGGCGGGGATGTGGCCAATCTGCGAAAGCAGTCGACCCAGCAACCCAAGTCCCAGGAGAGACCCAATGGCTGACATCCTGACCAGCTTTGCCCGGTCCGATGCTTATTTCGCAGCGCTGATGCGCGAGGTTCGTTCCGTACCTGCGGCCAATGCTTCGTTGACCATGGGACGGCGCACTTTCTTCAAACTGGCTAGCGCCAGCGCTGCTGGCTTGGTGCTGGGCTTCCAGTTCGGAGACCAGGCGTTCGCGGCTGAGACCGCGGACGGAAAAGACCAAGTGATGAACGCTTTCATCCGCGTCGCGCCGGACAACACGGTCACCATCTACTCTAAAGCCCCCGAAATCGGTCAGGGGATAAAGACCTCCTTCGGGGTAATCATTGCCGAGGAGCTCGACGCCGACTGGAATCACGTCGCGATGGAGCAGGCTGACATCAATCCCAAGGTCTATGGCTACCAGGGATCAGGAGGCTCGACTTCCATCCCGCGCGCATGGGACCAGCTGCGTCAGGCGGGTGCCGCTGCCAAAGCTATGTTGATCGCCGCCGCGGCCCAAGAGTGGGAGGTGGATCCGTCGGAAGTTACCGCTCAGAACTCAGTCTTGAGCCATGCCATCAGCGGCAAGTCTGCGACCTACGGGTCGCTGGCCGCTGCAGCTGCGAAAATGCCGGTGCCCGATCCCAAGACCTTGAAGCTGAAGACCCGCGCCGAATGCCGTCTGATAGGCAAGCGCTATCGTGGCGTCGACGATCCTAAGGTGGTTAGCGGCCAGCCGTTGTTTGGTATCGATATCCAACTTCCTGGAATGGTCTATGCCAACTTCACGAAATGTCCGGCGGCGGGTGGCAAGGTCAGCTCCTTCAATATCGATGAGATCAAGGCCCAGCGCGGCGTGCTCGACGCCTTTGCCTTGGACGGCACGGGCTTACCAATTGAGGTGATGCCGGGCGTGGCCATCATCGCCAAAGACACCTGGAGCGCTTTTCAAGCTAAGGACAAGCTCAAGGTCGATTGGGACTTCAGCGAGGCGTCGAACGATTCTGCCTCGCAATTCTCGGCGCAGGCGAAGAAGCTGGCGACCAATTTTCCGCAAAAGCCGGACGACAACGTCGGTGACGTCGACAAGTCTTTCGCTGGTGCCGCGAAGACCGTGGAGGCCTACTACGAATATCCCTTTGCCGCCCATGCGCCACTGGAACCCATGAACACCACCGCGCACTGGCGTGATGGGATACTGGAAATGTGGGTACCTACCCAGCAGCCCGATCGCGGCTTGCCGATGGTCGCGAAGGTGGCCGGCATACCGCAGGAAAAAATCGTGATGCACCAAACCCGCGTTGGCGGCGGTTTTGGACGGCGGTTGGTCAATGACTATACATGCGAAGCCGCAGCCATCGCGCGAAAGGTCAATGGCCCGGTCAAACTACAATGGAGCCGGGAAGACGATTTCAGCCACGATTTCTACCGTCCCGCCGGCTACCATCAGTTCAAGGGCGCGATTGACAAGGATGGCAGGCTCGACGCCTGGCTAGAACACTTCATCACCTTCACCGCCGACGGCAAAAAAGAAGCTACGGGCGCGAACCTCACCGACAATCTGAAATACTCAATCAAAGCGCCTAACCTCCGCCGCGCCAAGACCATGTTCCCGCTGAAAATTCCTACCGGCGCTTGGCGCGCGCCGGGCGACAATGCTCAGGTCTTCGCTGCGCAAAGCTTCATGCATGAACTGTCGCTTGCTTCGGGCCGCGACCACGTTGAATTTCTGATCGATGCAGTGAGCCGCGACGTGCCTGAGCTGGCGCCCAAGGACCGGAGCGTCAACTTCAGCCCCAAGCGAGTCACTGACGTGATCAAGATGTGCGCCGAGAAGGCCGGTTGGGGCAAGAAACTGCCAAGTGGCAGCGGTCTGGGCTTGGCCTGGTGCTATTCTCATGCGGGCCATGTCGCGCAGGCGATTGAGCTCAGCGTGGACGCCAACAAGCGGATCAAGGTCGATCGCATCGTGGTTGTGCTCGACGTTGGCCCTATCATCGACATGGCCGGATCCGAAGCCCAAGCGCAAGGCGCCTCAACCGACGCTCTCTCCACCGCTATGGGCCTCAAGATCAATATCGAGAACGGCCGAATTCAAGAGCAGAACTACAATGCCTATCCCATTCTGCGCCTACCGTTCGCACCAATGACGATTGATCCCTATTTCATCCAGTCGGAGAACCCGCCGACCGGTATGGGCGAACCCGCTTTCCCGGCGCTGGCGCCTGCGCTGGGCAACGCTATTTTCGTCGCGACCGGAGAGCGGGCGCGCCGCCTACCGCTGCGCGATCTGGGTTATTCGCTGGCGGTCTGACAGATCGGCCGAACATTCAAACCGCGTTGGCCCTCGCCGAGCCCCACATGGTTTTGCTTCTTTGAAGCTACAACTGATGAACCGCGTGTGAGCCTCAGCCGCGCTCGATGCGGACGCGCCAGAGACTCAACCGCCACTTGGAAAAAGTCCGGGAGCAGCAGTCCGTTCCGGCATGCATCAGTAACCGTCGCGGCGCAAAGCTAAGAGCAAGTGGCAGGCAAAGTCCCTTATTGACACTTGGCGAACATGACGATCGCGCTCGGCGATGTCTGCATTTTGAGGTGAAGGCGAACATCGACACGTGGGTCATCCAAGGTCAAGTTGATGAAAAACATTTTTGGTGCCGTTTTTCTGAGTGTTCTTGGGATCGGCGTCTTCCCGTCCCGAGGGCAGGTCTCCTATGCTGCGGGCGGAGCGGCGGCGGCAGATCCCGTGGAGCACTGCCTGGATCTGGTTCAATTGAATCTCGCTCGAAAAATCGCTCCCGCGCTTGCTGTGACGTCGCATCCTGTTCAAAGTTCTGCAAGAAATCTTCCCATTCAGTGTCTGGCTGGGAATTTGGAGGAAATCAAAAACGCCATAAAGAACCAAATTGCAGACTGCGAAAGAAAATCGACCGAGGAAAAATCCCAAGCGTTCCAGTTCGGCTGTCGAATGTTGAAAAACGAGGATTATTGTCTGGCCGCCAATAAGGCGATGTTGAAAATCGCAACCCTACCGAACATGGATTACGCCACCTTCGTGAACCGCGCGGCTCAGGAATTTGACTGGTACGAGAGCGACGGCGCCCAGAGTAACGATGGGAAATTGAAGACGGGAACGACGCGGTTTACCGGGTATTACAGTCCAACGGCGATTGATGCTTCCGCTGATCCATCGGCTGTGTATCGGTACCCGGTCTATGCAGCCCCCGAAGGCCTGACGTATTTTGAACATCCCAAGGTGCAGTTGGGGCAGGGCTGCGGAGTCGACGAAATCAGCAAGCTTCCAATCCATTGGTGCATTGACAACAAAGACGGCACTTTCTTCGCACTCCCCACGCGCGAGCAGATCACTCAGGGAGCCTTGGATGCGAAGAGTACGAAGATCGCTTATTTCAAAAATCTATATGATGTTGCCAGTTTCATGCTCGAGGGTGCCGGGAGTGTGAACTTAAGACACAAGGATGGGTCTGCAGAAAGCGTAGTTTTGAATTTCGCCGGTTCGAACGGTCGGCGCAATAACATGATTGGCGACGTTCTGAAGTGCGAGAATAAGAAAATAAATGGATCTCTCGCCACTTACTATGCTCGTCATCCGGAGGAGGCCTATCGCGACACCGTCCATTACAATCCATCGACAGTCTTTTACAAACGCGGGATCAGTTACGAAGGCGTGGATCACATTGCCGTCACGCCGAACGCCTCGGTCGCCACAGATCCTGCTTCGATTCCCACCGGCACTGTCATGCTTCTCAACGTGCCCGGCACGAGTGCATGTAAAACCGTCTCCTCTATGGCGGTCGCGCAAGACATCGGCGGACGAATTAAAGGTCCACATATTGACAGATACACGGGAGCGGGCCCCACCGCGGGCATAAAAGCCGAATCGTCTAACAGTTCGGGATTGGTGTTTATGGCGGCTCCCAAGGGATCCGGGAGCCCAGTCATCAATTGCAGAACAAAAACGGCAAATTGAATGTCTAATTAGTAGCGTACGCAACACCGGCGCGCGTACAAGAATGATCTAAATAAACTCAGAAAATTCTGGACTAACGAAGCAGATACTTGGTTTGCAGTGTGGAAGTGCCCGGCCGATTTGTACCTTGGCCTCAAACAGCCACTACTGCTGGACCCGATTAAGTTAAGGTCGCAAACGCCTTATCACAATGTATGGTTCATATCAGCAGACAGATCGCGCCGCTGTACTGCGAATACTCGATCAGATTCCCGCAGCCGAGGGGCCAGCGGTTGCTCGCCTTAGGGCTCTGTGCGGTGGTGATGATCAGGATATCCAAGCTGATGTTCAGCAGATTGAATCGACCATTAAAGACAGGACCACTCGCTCAATACCGGGTGCACCATAACCGAAATCTTGCGGGCATCGCATATAAAACCGTGGCACAGGTGCTCAAATAAAGAGAAGCTCGATCCTCGGAACGGGCTGTTACTAACCGCACATATCGATGCGCTATTCGATTGTGAGCTCATCAGTTTTGGGGACGACGGAGCCATCCTGATCTCAAAGCGCATTTCGAGCCGCGAGAGGGAAAACCTCGGTCTCGGTGCCGGGCTGCGAACAACGCTCACTCCAGAATTGAAGCATTTTCTCTCCTACCACAGGCAATACGTGGCTAGGGATCTGTTGTGATGGACCTTGATCCTGCTGCGTTGAGCGAGACAGTCAAATAAAGATGCCGGTTGCTGCGATGCATGAGGCTGGAATTGGCCCTTCTCGGACATGGTCTAATCTCAGGCCAAGTCAGAGATTGGTACAATTGCGGACGCTAGGTCACTTCCGATAAAGGGACTCATCGGAAGTAATCAATTCGTACCGGGGAATAGCCGGCGACGCGGTACTGTCCTAAAGGCCGCTCAGTTGATCTTGGATGGGCGGCGGGCACCACTCAGCCTCGATACCCAAGTCGACGAGCACGATCTGAGCCGCATTGTAACCGGGCAAACCGGTAATGTTGCCACCCGGATGGCTACTCGATCCGCACAGGTAAAGACCTAACAAATGACCGCGGTAATGCCCGGCGCCAGGGAAGGGTCGGTTATAGCCGATTTGGTCCTGGGTGAAAGCGCCAATCAAAAGATCCCCCTGCCGCATGTTCGGCAATGAACGCTCCACGTCGAGTGGAGAGCGCGTAAAACTGTCGATCACCGCATCGGCTAGATTAGGTGCGTGACGACACCAGAGGTCAAACATCGCGCCACCGTGCTCGCTCCGTGCCTGATCCCAATTCAGCGGATCGCCGTTGAGCCGATAGGGGAGCTTTTCCCACATGAAGCCCGTGTGCTGATGAGGGGGGGCTTGGCTCGGGTCGAAGAGGGTTGGACAGGCACCCCACATGATCGTGGGCGGAATGGTCCCAGCCTCATGATGACGGATCACATCAAAAAACTGGTCGATGTGATCAAGCCCCATCACCACCATGAATCCTTGGTCGAGCTCCGGGCGCGCCTCGGCAACCGTGTAGTGAGGCGCCTCGCGTAGATTAAGATTGAGCGCGAATAACGGAGCGAGAAGATTATATTGAAAGTTCTGCGCGCGATCGCGGATTTCCCTCGGAAGATGTTCTCCATCAAGCAGATCAATAAAGGTTTGCTGTGGATTGAGGGACGAGACAACACCGCGCGTGGCTCGGATGAATTCACCGGCCACCGTTTCCACTCCTACAGCGCGGTTGTTCTCGACCACAATGCGGTGGGGCGTGGTCATGGTGCGGATTTCGCCTCCGGCTTCCCGAACAGCGCGTTCAAGCGCACGGGCCAGGGAAGCGGAGCCACCGAGCGGCATCTGGGCCTTAGAAGGCTGTGCCAGTAGCGCAGCAATATGGTGACCGAAGCCGCGAACTCGAAGGTCGACTTCACGCAGGCCGTTAAAGAAGAGAAGGCCAGCCTGAATTGTAGGGTTCTCGAACTCCCTTTGGACGAACTCGAGCGGGGAAAGCGCGCTCACCTCGAGAAGACGCCGACCGGCTGCGCTGCGGCTAAGAATTGCGTGACGCTCCCCCGGTGGTAGAGGAGGGGAGACCGCTTCTGGTCGTATGATCTTGCGAACGATCGGCGCGAATTCCTCGTACCATCGCTGCAACGTTGCTGCATCGCGTGTGCTGAACTGCGCGAACGAAGCGGCAGTGCGCTCGAAATCCGTCCACCACTCCAAAGTGCGGCCGTCCTCGGTAAGCAGCAAGACGTTAAGCTCGGGCTCGAGATAAACCGCTCCATGGCGCTTAAGGTCGAGGTCCGCGTACCACGGCATCGCCGTGATCGCGCGATGAAAGAAGGCATGTGTATTGTGCAGAAAACCGGGATACCGCGGATCTTCAAGCGTCGTCAGTCCGCCACCCGCGGTAGCGGCTCGATCGAGCGAAAGGACCTTGAGACCGGCCTTGCAGAGATAGGCCTGGAGAATGAGACCGTTATGGCCTGCACCGAGAACAATAAAATCGAAATCTTCCGCCACGTTATGCTCGATCAAGTGAATGACGGCCTTCGTAGAGGTCCCGCCCAGCGACGAGCGCACTTATTTTGCCGTCAGCAACGGAGCGTTTGAGCATCCAGAAACCACAGTCGGGATTGATGTATTTGATCCGTCCGGGTCCCAATACGCGTTCGGCGCACTCAAGTGAACGCGCGATGGCATCGGCGGATTCGATTTCTGTCGACTTTATGTTGACTACACCCAGGCCAATGCCGATCTCCGGCCGCAGTTCAGTGAAGACGGCCAATTCCTCAGGGGACCGGTGTGCCGTTTCCAACACGACGTGGTCGGCGTGCAGAGCGTTCAGATAAGACATCAGGTGGGCCCAGTCGCCCTTCTGGATCGACTGGCCGCCGTAATTCCCGAAGCATAGGTGGACAGCGGGCATCGTTTTGACAGCGTCGAGTACACAGTTGATTGCGCCGGCGGCCCATGACCATTCGTCCGGGCTGCCCGGCAGGTTGGCCTCGTCGACCTGGACGACGTCGGCGTCAAGATACCGGACCTGATCGGCAAGGACGGCGGCTATCGCCATAGTCAAATCGGGGGTGCGCCGATAGTGCTTGTCGACGAGGGTTTTCGCCAGCATATGCGGGCCAGTCAGAGTGAACTTGAGCGGCTGACTTGCGAGGCGTTTAGCCCGGCTGCAGGCCTGGGGCAGATCGAGCAATCCCGCGTTGATTGGCCCATAGACTACGGCAGGCGGCCGCGTGCGAAAACCCATGCCGCGCCGAGCTCTGTATTCGACCAGTTCTTGGAAGGTTATGCCGGTGCGAATACCGGCCATTGGCCGAACGAAATACTCGATCATTCCGTTCGTTTCGGGGTGATTGACGTCGAAACGATACAGTTCGCCGTCGCAAACCAGATCAATGCCCGCATGCTCCTGAATTTGCAGGACTACGCGTGTTGCATCTGTCAGCGCTTGTTCGGACGGAGCCGCCGCGAGCCAATCCGGAATTGGGTACGAGCCGACGACAGTCGTTTTGATGCGTGGTTCCACCATGAGTTTCTCCGAATAACTTCCTTTGATCACGCCTTGATGCAGTTACGACGCATCGATATTATCCGCTGAGAATTTAAGTATCCGTCTGGTTACTTCGGACGTCAATCGACGCAACCGGCTTTGTGTGATCGCTCCTCTTAGCGAGATGTTGCAGCATGTCTCAAACTGCCTCTATCCCAGCAGCGGCGCCTGGTTGGCCGGATCATTTCTCCGACGAGGCTCAACTCGAAGATTTCATGAGCATGCCTTCGCCAGCATTGACAGGGGATTTCCGTAATATCGCCGGCGACATTTTGATCCTCGGCGTCGGGGGCAAGATGGGTCCGACTTTGGCGCGGCTTGCGCGCCGAGCGGCGCCAGGCCGCCGCGTCATTGGTGTCGCGCGCTTTAGTGAACGGGGTCTCCGCGAAAAACTGGAGTCTTGGGGACTTGAGTGCATCGCCGCCGACTTGCTAGAGCGAGAGGCGATTGAGCGTCTGCCAAAGGTGCGTAACGTGCTGTTCATGGCCGGGCGAAAATTCGGTACGACGGGCCGCGAAGACTTGACGTGGGCGATGAATACGCTGGTCCCGTCGATGGTGGCGGAGGCGTTTAAAGACTCTCATGTCGTCGCGTTTTCTACTGGCAACGTCTATCCGTTCGTGAATGTGCTGCACGGCGGCGCGACCGAGGCAGTGGCGCCGGACCCGCGTGGCACTTACGCCATTTCCTGCGTCGGTCGTGAGCGCATGTTCGAGTACTTTTCCCGCAAGTACGGCACGCCGGGAAGATTGATCCGCCTCAATTACGCAATCGACATGCGCTACGGCGTCCTGTACGACGTCGCGCGAAAGGTTCTGAATGACCGCGAGATCGATGTTACGGCCGGGCATGTCAATGTGATTTGGCAAGGTGATGCCAACAGCATCGTGTTGCGGTCACTCGGCCACTGCACGGCTCCTACGGCGCCGCTTAACGTGACTGGTCCCGAAACGGTCAGCATCCGGGCGCTTGCGGAAGCGTTTGGCAGGAGGTTTGGAAAAGTGCCCCACGTGATCGGGACAGAAGCAACCATGGGATGGCTGACAAATCCGGGAGAGTCGCTCCGCTTGTTTGGCTATCCGACCGTACCACTAGGCCGCATGATCGATTGGGTTGCCGACTGGGTAAGCCGCGGCATGCCGAGCCTCGGCAAAGAAACCCACTATGACAGCCGAGATGGCAGCTTCTGATCGTACCCTGCTGGCAGGCGTGTCGGTACGCCCGCTCGCCGAGGTAGACCTGGAAGCAGCGGTCGCACTCTCCACGGAAGCGCGATGGAACCAGACCAGCGCCGATTGGCGGCTTTTTCTCAGACTGGGCAGTGTCGTCTGCCTGATGCGTGATGGTGCGCCGATAGCGACCGCAGCAACCTTGCCCTATGCGCCGCGGTTTGCCTGGATCAGCATGGTCCTCGTTACTGCGGCGGAGCAGCGTCAGGGTCTCGCTCGATGGCTGTTGCGCTATTGTGTCGAGGATCTCGTCAGCCGCGCTCTGCTTCCTGTTCTCGATGCGACCCCGGCCGGCCGAGCCGTTTACCTGGGACTAGGCTTTAGAGACACCTGGAACATGCAAAGACTGGTCGGTCGTGCCGATCAATTTGCCTTTTACGGCCGTGAAGGAAGTAAGGTTCGGCGATTGGAAGAGAACGACTGGCCGGCGGTTATCTCTTTCGATCAAAGCGTGTTCGGCACTGATCGCGGCGCGCTGCTCCGATCGTTAGCGCAGCGCTTACCGCAGGCGTCGCTGGTTGCTGTTCGTCATGAACGGCTCGTTGGATTCTCGCTTGGCCGTGACGGCCGCGTGATGACGCAAATCGGGCCCATCGCTGCTGCTGATAATGATGCAGCTATTATGCTCTTGGCCGCGGCCTTGTCTGCTGTTTCAGGGCCGGTGGCGGTCGACGTGCCCGATCGTCACGTTGCATTGACGAAGTGGCTTGCTGAACGCGGATACTCCGCCGAACGCGCGCTCACCAGAATGGTCTATCAAAGCTCGTTGTGCTTCGATGACACCGCGCGTCTGTTTGCCATTGCGGGCCCGGAGCTCGGCTAGTCGGACCCGCCACATTGACGCCTTTCCAATCGGTCAATCGGTAGATGCGACCGGTGTCATCTTGATTGATTTGTCCAGGAACGCGTTAGTGTAGGCCGTAGTTACGTCAATTGGCTTTTCCAGACCGACGTAGGCTTTTACCAAATCATACGTCTGCTGCATCCGCTCGGGGTCGAACCAGCCGAGCGCAACCGATTGCGAAGTTTTGTCGCTCATGAGCTGCTCGACCTCGCGCCAATTGACCAACTGGCTATCAAACTGAAGTCCTGAGTTTGCCTCAATGAGCGCATGGATGCAGGGGTCGGCATCCGCGACGCAAGCTGCGAAAGCCTTCTGAGTCACCTTGACGAAGGCGGCAACCGTATCATGGTGAGCTTTGAGGAATGCGCCGTTCACGGCAATCGAATTGCCGTAAGGGTCTACACCGGCATCTTTCCAGGCAACATAACCCATATCGGCGCCCAGTTGATTCTTGTAGGTGTGATGCTCATTGTAGAATTCGGTCACAGCATCAACTGAACCGGACTTCAAAGCCGCAAGCTTTGCGCCGGGCCCGACATTCACCCATGTTACCGAATTCGGATCGACGCCGTTGGCTTTGGCGAGTGCCGGCCAGAGCGAGCGAGCAGCGTCGCCAGGCGGATTTCCGATCTTCTTCCCGGTGAGATCCTTGACGGATTTAATCCCGGCGCTTTTTAGCCAATAAAATCCGCCAGGATAGTTGGCATAGACGTTCATCACTGCGACTTCATCGGCGCCTTTGCCAATCGCGACCAAAATCGTCGACATATCGGCGAGACCGAAGGTGTTGGCGCCGGCACCGGCAGCCTGCGCGGCGACCATCGAACCCTTGCCCTGGAGAAGGGTCAGGTCGATACCCGCGTCTTTGTACCAGCGCATCTTTTGCGCATAGTAGTAGGGGGCGTGATCGCCGCCGGCGACCCAGTTGAGGAGAAAGGTCACGGACTCGTTGGCCTGCGCCGAGCTGGTAAGCCCGAGCAAAGTCACTGCGAATGCGGAAAGCAATTTCATGACGTACTCCCGCGCGCTCTGCCACAACGGAGCTTTATCTCACCGCTCATTGCGGACGAGCAGAGATTCTTGTAACTGGGTGGTTACCTGACCGATCGACAGAGGCTACCAACCTGCGCAGCCGTTGGTCAAGCACGCTAATGCGCCGTCGCCGGCCCGACGCGACCCGCCGCCGCATCCTCGATGCGGCGACCGATGAATTTGCGGCGAAGGGCCTGGCGGGCGCCCGAGTGAATGAAATCGCCCGGCGCGCCCGCATCAACAAGCGGATGCTTTATCATTATTTTGGGGACAAGGAGGCGCTTTGGCTTGCGGTGCTGGAGGAAGCCTATCTGAATATCCGCAGCAATGAGCAGAAACTCGACGTCAGGCGTTTTGCGCCAAAGCTTGGTATGCGCCGACTGATCGAATTCAATCTCAGCTATGTTCAGTCACACCCTCAGTTCATATCACTGCTACTCACCGAGAACGTACACCGCGCGCGATACTTACGGCGCTCCCGCAAAGTACGCGCGCTGCACACGTCGCTCTTGGACGTCATCACCGACCTTTTGGCACGGGGTCGAAGCGCGGGGGTTTTTCGGACGGGAGTCGATGCAGCTGAGTTGTATATCACCATCGCAGCGCTGTCCTTTTTCTACTTCTCCAACATTCACACTCTATCGACGATCTTCGCACGTGATTTTAACGCAGCGGCGGCCCGACGCAAACACCGCGAGCACGTGGTCAACGTGGTCTTGGGCTTTCTGAGGCCGGTGAGCTGAACTCACAGAGAGAAGTGCGGGAGAAGCCCAGATGCCGTTTGCTAGTATGGAGGTGCTGCAATGGCATTGAGTTGGACGGACTGGCCCAATGAGATTCTGCTCACGCTTCGGAGCGGAGTAGTCATACCGGCACATCTGTTGGCGCTCGACGCAAATCGCCGCTTGGATACTCGTCGCCAGCGTGCACTCACACGCTATTACATAGATGCTGGTGCAGGTGGACTAGCCGTTGGCGTCCACTCCACTCAATTTGTAATCCGCGAGGTCGGACTGTACGAGCCGGTGCTCCAGGCCGCGGCGACGGCTGCCAGCAACTGGGCGAGGCGCCCGCTCGTCCTGATCGCCGGCCTAGTAGGAAAGACCGAACAGGCACTGCGAGAGGCGCAGGTGGCTTTGGACTTAGGATATCATGCCGGCCTGCTAAGTCTCTCGGCGTTCCGAGGCGCAAACGAGGATGATCTCATTGCGCATTGCCGATCCGTTGCTTCCATCATCCCGCTTGTCGGCTTCTATTTGCAGCCTGCTGTCGGCGGCATCGCGCTATCGAGAAATTTTTGGCAACACTTCGCCGAGATCGAGCAGGTTGTGGCGATCAAGATCGCACCGTTCTGCCGCTACAAGACTTTGGATGTCGTCCAAGGAGTCGTGGCGGCCCGGGCCGAAGACCGGATTGCGCTATACACGGGAAATGACGACAACATCGTACTCGATCTTGTCGCGCCCTTCATTCTGCGCCGCAACGGCGAGGCAGTGACCGTGCGCATCAAAGGCGGTCTTCTTGGTCACTGGAGTGTTTGGACCAAGGGCGCCGTCGACATGTTCGGCCATATTCGCACGGCAGTCGATCGAGGCGTGGTCAATGCCGATATTCTCGCGCTCGCTGCAAACGTCACGGACTGTAATGCCGCGTTTTTCGATGTCGCCAATGGCTTTCGTGGCTGCATTGCGGGCTGCCATGAAGTTTTGCGCCGCCAAGGGCTGTTTGACGGCATCTGGTGTCTTGATCCGGAGGAAGGCTTAAGCCCAGGGCAGGGCGCGGCGATCGATCGCGTGATGCAGCTTTACCCCGAACTTGGTGACGATGAATTTGTCGCAAGCAATCAAGAACGGTGGCTGGCATGAACATCGAACCATTGGGTGCGTCGGTGGAAGCGAAGGTTTCAAGCGACGGTACACGCCGGTACCTTTTTGGCATTCTCTCTCACGTGTCCTTGATCATGGCATGGTACCTGTTCGTGACATACGGGCACGTGCCGTCATTCGTCATGCCATCGCCTGTCGCAACGATCGCCACTCTCGGCGGCAAAAATTATGATTGGGTCGGAAACACACTGGTCACCACAAGTGAAATATTCACCGGATATCTCCTCGCAGTGATCGTCGGCGTGCTGCTCGCGATCGCGTTTTCCTGGTCAAGAACCGCGGAAGACGCCGTTATGCCGCTACTGATAAGCCTGAACATGATTCCCAAGGTTGCGCTCGGGCCCTTATTCATTGTCTGGTTTTCCTACGGCATATTTCCGAACGCGATCATCGCGTTTTCGATCAGCTTCTTTCCAATTCTCTTGAATACGGCGCGGGGATTTCGCGAGGTGGAACCCGATCTGCTTGAGCTTGTGCGCACTTTGCGCAGCTCTAAATGGCAGACATTCACGAAAATTCAGCTTCCAAGCGCTTTTCCTTACATTTTCTCCGGCATGAAAATTGGCGCGATTCTGGCGGTCGCAGGCGCGATCGTGGGAGAATTCTTGGGATCCTCGCGTGGCCTTGGTTACCTCATGTTGCAGGTCCAGGTCACACTTGATACGGCGGCGATGTTCATGGCGGTGATTTTGATAACGCTCATTGGTGTCATGCTTTACGGGCTAGTGATGGGTCTCGAGCGCCTAATGATCGTCAGGGACGCTCGCATTCAATGAGCCGAGCCGTGACCGAGCCGTTCATCCATGTTCAAGCCCTACGTAAGAGCTACCGGAAGGGCGATCAGCAGTTCCTTGCTATCTCCGAGGCGACTTTCGACGTTGCCGCCGGTGAACTTGTGGCTTTGGTCGGCCCGTCCGGTTGCGGCAAGACGACGTTGCTCAAGATCCTGGCCGGGCTCCAAGACTACGATTCTGGGAAGGCGCGGATCGGCTCCGGGTCAAATCCGTTCGATCCGTCGCGAGACATCGGCATGGTCTTCCAACAGGCGCTGTTGCTGAAATGGCGGCGGATTCTGGAGAATGTCTTGCTGCCGGCAGAGATCCTCGGACTACCGATGGCGGAGAGTCGCGATCGGGCACGCGAGCTTTTGGCGATGGTCGGTCTTTCGGGCTTTGAAGACAAATATCCTTACGAGCTATCGGGCGGCATGCAACAGCGAGCGGCAATTGCGCGGGCGCTCATTCACGATCCAAAACTGATCCTCATGGATGAGCCGTTCGGGGCGCTCGACGCGCTGACCCGTGAAAAAATGAATTTGGAGCTTCTAAATATATGGAAGAAGAGCGGCAAGACCATTGTCTTTGTCACCCACGGCATTGCCGAAGCAGTCTTCCTCGGCACGCGAGTTGTCGTTCTGACCGCAGGTCCCGCCAGAATGGCTGACAACATTAAAATCGATTTGCCGGAGCCGCGCGCATTGGATCTCAAGACTACCGAGGCCTTCGGTGAATACAGCCGGAGGATTTATCACCTTTTGGGCCTATGATGACTTCCGAGAACGGCATTTATCGGAAGTAATTAGTGCCAGATACGTTTGTCTTTGCGATGCACAGGGCACCTGACGCGCCGAGTGCTGGCTGGTGTCGCAGGTGCCCGGGAGCGCTCACTTTACCCGCGCGCGACGGCTGTCGTGTCCGCGACGATTACTGCGGCAAGTCGCAGTACTGCCAGAAATGTGTGCAATAAGCGAAGGTGCTTACTCGGTGTCCCTCCGCTCCTGCTGCGCGTTCTAACTCTTCGTCGGACAAATCGAAAGTGAGGATCGATCCCTCTCTGTCAGTCTCTTCAATGCTGTCGCTATGTGCTGCCATGTTCGCCTCCGCTCTACTACCAGCTTGGCACTGTCAAGCTCGGGCGGTCCGCGTTCATGATTGTTTGTTCTTTCGGACCGTCAGGATAACAACCATAGTTCGTTACGATTTACTGC
>JBAUCK010000314.1:0-2343 GCA_049677525.1 Xanthobacteraceae bacterium | reverse complement strand
CCCGTGATCCTCGCGGAGCTCGCCCGCGATGCTTCTCGGCGACAGCCGCACGAGCAAGGGCGCATTCGGTCGGCAGGCACGGCAGGACAGTGCCAGTGACTTATGCTCGCTTCCGCACAGCCATGATGAGAAGCGCTATCGATAGCACCGGACCGATCACGTCCATGAAGAATGGCACGCCTGCGTTTCCCGGCGCGAAATTTCCCGCCGCCATCATCTGGTGAACGTGTCCGACTGCGTCGCCGAGCAGAAAGATCGACGCCGCGCAGACCGCCGCTGCCTTAAATCCGATGCTCCGCCAAAAGGCCAAACAAGCAGTCACGCCGATGGCTAAATCGGCCATTCCAACCTCGAACTGGAACGGACTTACCTCCCAGCTGATAAGCTTGGCGGCCAGGGTCGGAAAAAATACGTGAAATACACCCGCCCAAATGCCGGTTAGGCCGATAGGCAGCAATAGCATCCATGACAGAAATCGCTCGGCCGCCGAGTCGTGTCCCCGACAAATTGCGGCGACAACAAGTGCAATGACAAAGAGCACGGCGGGCAGATTCCTCAGCAGAAAGCCAATGGCCTCAGCGATCATTCATCATTTTCCTGCCGCTTGGTGATCCGTTCGGATTAGCGCTTCGCAGCGGCCTACTTTTCGGCCTCGCGCCGGCGCTCGTCCTCAAGTTTGCGGCGGTTGAAGCCCATGACCAGGATGGTCGCCGAACGGGCGCGAGTGTCAATGTCGCTTTACCCTCGAAAGTGGAGACGCACGGCGTCTGTCCCGACGACTTTCCTTCGCCACTCAATCAAGTCCACTGACCCGATTCGGCCGCGGGTTCGCCCCGATCTGGTCCAGATTAGGCGTTGGGCTCATGTCGGATCACAATTTGGCGGGGTTTTGTGATGAGATTAATTTTTGTCGTTGCGTTTCTATTTGCGATCTTCCCGGCGTATGCAGAGGTCGCCAGCATCTATGGAGGCCGCGATGGTCTTTGTGGTCACCGTACTGCAAGCGGTGCTTCGTTCAATTGCACCGCTATGACCGCGGCGCATCGTTCATTGCCATTCGGCACGCACGTTCGTGTCTGCTACAACGGCTGCGTGATCGTGACGATCAACGACCGGGGTCCGTGGGTTCGCCATCGCGACATTGATCTGTCACCCGCGGCCGCCCGCGCTATCGGGCTATCGCACACTGGCAAAGTGCAAATGTTGGTCAGTCAGTAAGCTCTAAGACAAGCACAGGCTGGCGGTCGATGTCCCGTTTTGCGTCAGGAGCGCCACGCTGACTCGCCCAAACTGGTCGCGTCCCCTGCCCCGGCCGCAAACGAAGAAAGTCGAACTGACCGGCCGATTGGAGGTCAGCTCAACAACGCCGTTTCCCGCCACTTCTCTTGAATGAAACTATCGATGAGTTGCTGGTTTCGCTGGACAGCGACCCGATCTGTCGCGAACTCGATCTGTTTAGAAAGTTCGTCCAAAGTGCCTTCGTCTTTTACCACAGGAACCGCGTCAGACGTCACCGTGTCGGTCATTTTGCGATCTCCGTAACGCGACTAACCACATCGAATACTCGATAAAGCTCACACACATAGTGTGACGATTTCGAGGCTGAGCTGAAGAAAGCCGCGGCGGCGATTCGGCGAGCCTTTCGATCGCGTTGCAGATGGCGCTGATGTTGGAGCGTGTCGAGTTTGCGAAGGGCTAGTTCCTTTTGGAAAAGGTGTTCGGTTTTGAACAGACTCACCTTATCGTCATAACTCAGACTTGCCCACCAAGCGGGGAAACCAGCGAGGGGTACGATGGCAATTCCGGAGAATGACAAGCGCAAAGAATATACTCGTTACGCCCGTTATTGTTTAAACATGGTAGCGGAGGTGGCAGACCAGGAATCTCGCAGCATTCAACGCGAAATGGCGGCCGAATGGCTGAAGCTCGCGGAGAGCGTTCGCCGCCGTCCCCGATCCACGCAAATGCAGATGGAGTGATGCAGACCGCCTTGGGCTGCGGATGGTGCTGATGTTGGAAAACGTCGAGTACCGATACAAGTAAGGTCAGTGCTTGTCGTTGCCGGCGAGAGCCCGCATCGTCTCAAATAGTTTTTGATAATAAGGCCGCGCGATCACCACCTGAGGCATGGTTCCAACTATCCGTTGTCGGCCCTTCCGGAAAGCCATTCCATAGTTCACATTGGTCAAAGCCTTCATTGGCACATATGTCGCGCATTCAAGTCTGTTCATATGCGGTCGTGGACGACGTGTTCTACTCACTCGACGAGAAATCGGTCTCGATCAATGGCCAGGATTGGCCGGCTCCCGATCTGGCGGTGATCCAGTTGCAAACTGTTCGCCG
>JBAUCK010000313.1:0-3390 GCA_049677525.1 Xanthobacteraceae bacterium | reverse complement strand
CTTCGGATAGAACACGCCGCGCCACGGTTCGAAGGTCCAGCCGCCAATGCCGATAAAGATGTGGCCGCCTTTCGCTTTCTCCGCAGCGTTTGCGGCAGACTTTTCCGCGCTTTTGGCGCCCGGCTTTGAGCTCTTGGCGGTCTTTGCGGCGGCTTTGGCGGGGGCTTTAGCTGGAGTCATGTGCCTGTCACCAAGGGATGTTAAACGTAGTCTTCAGGTGGCGGCGTATTGTACGGATTTCCGCCACAACGGCCACGGTGAGATCAGGCGACGCCGGATGAACGCGCGCCCTCGCTCGTGGTCGTTTCGTTTTTCTGCAATATCATTGTAGCGCTTTCGCCGTCAGCAGATCCGGCCGATCGAAGCCTTCGGTGAAGGCTCCATAGATCGGCGCAAGGAGATCGCGCGCGTCGACGCGGCGGCTTGTTCCGGCCATCAGTCGGGCCAGGCTCATCGCGCTGCGCAGTGCAAGCGGCTGGCAGGATTGCGTTGTTGCGTGCGTCAGCGCCTCGCGGAACATCTGCTCCGCGGTAGCGCCGTTGTCGCGCGATCTCGCCATCAAGACTTCGCCGTAGGCGAAAGGCGTCCGGCAGGCAAAAATTATTGGCGTGCATCTGCATCTCCGCGCTTGCCTGCTCAATCGTCGCTGCGGCGGCATCGATTTCGCCGATCGCCAATTCTCGCTCGGCTAAGCACAGCAGAAACACGGCACGATAGCCGGGATTGTGGGGCTGCTTGACCTCGTGTCGCATTTGTCCAATGCCGATTTCGCTGTTCCCTGCCAGCGCCCCGAGCCGGCCGCGGAAAAAGCCGGCATCGGAAAGCTGCCAGGGAAATTTATTCCGCTCTGCGAGCAGATACAGCTCATCTGCGATCACACGGCAGTCAGTGGCATCCCCAATCAGCATCATTGTGAGGCCGCCGCGTTGCAGGGCATGCGCAATCGAAAAGGTGTGGCCGAGCGCCCGTGCATCGTCGATCGACTTCCAGGCCATGTCGTGAGCCCGATCAAACAGACCTCGGCCCCAAAGCGCCTGCGCGTAAAACGATCGCGCGCACATGCGGGAGTCTTGGCCCCCGAAATAATACGCATGGTCGCGGTGGCGCTCGCGGTCGTATATGCGGATGACTTCCTCCGCCGGCGCACGCAGCCGCGAAATCCGGCTTACGCAGCGTCATCGGCACCCTGCAGTGATAGGCCTCAAGTAGGAGATCGGGTCGAGTTCGCGAGCAATCGTCACGAGCTCCTCGGCAAGCGGTTCGATTTCCGCGCTGCGGCCACCAACCATGGGGCTGAACCAGACCCCCCAAGTGGCGAGAAATCGCTCGCGGCCGCATTGCGGCAACTTCTGGCTCAGGCTCAAGGCCTCTCGATAGTGCACTACCACTTCCGGAGCTGCAGGTCCGCGCGCCATCATTGTCGCAAGGCCCAGACCCAGGCGAACGCCAAGCTCTACTTCCTCGCGTTGCCGCGACTGCGGCGCCGCCGTCACCACGCGCAGTGCACTGGAATAATGCGCGATCGCTTCCTTTATCGCGAAGCGGCGCAGGTCGCGCTCGCCGGCTTGGCGCCAATAGGCAATGGCCTTCTCGCTCTGGCCCGCCAATTCGAATTGCTGCGCCAGCACTTCCGGCGTCGCCTTGACGACCTCCGGAAAGCGCATTTTCCAGAACTATCGCGATGGACGAATGCAAGTTCTGGCCGCGAGCGAAGCATGGCGTAGTAGGCGCTGTCCTGTACCAGCGCGTGCTTAAAGACATAGGTCGCATTCGGCGGTGTGCCGCGCAGGAACACGAGCTCAGCCTCGGTGAGCCTGATCAGCGCGTCTTGCAGGATGGCGTCAGGCAGGCCGGCGATGGCGGCCAGCACCTCGTAGGAAAATTCGCGTCCGATGGCGGCGCCGATCTGCAGCGCCGAGCCGAGGCGGTCGACGCGCGCCATCAGCGAGGCTTGAAGCGTACTCGGAATCGCCAGCGCCTGCCCGGGCTGATCGAGCACATAGCGGTCGCCGGCCTCTTGCAATTGCTCGCTTTCGAGCACGGGCTTGGTGAGTTCCTCGACAAAGAGGGGCACGCCGTCGGTGCGATCGATGATCTGATCGAGCAGCCCACTCGGAAGTTCCTTGCCTCCACAGCGTTGCCCGCTCGCGCTGCGACAGCCGACTCAGCGTCAGCATCGTGACATGCGGCTGGCCGGTCCAGGGCGGCTGGTAGTCCGGACGAAAGGTGATAACGAGAAGGATTGGCACTGCCGCGACACGCTCGATCGTCAGCGTCAGCAGTTCGAGCGACGTTGGATCGGCCCAATGCACGTCTTCGAACAGGATCAGCACCGGTCCGCGCCGCGCCAGCGTTTGCAGCCGTTCGATCAGCCCGTTGAGAAGCCGCCGACGATTGCGTTGCGGATCCATGCTGCTGCTGTTGCCGGGCCCGTTTTGCGGACCGCTCTCGGCAAAGCCGAGAAGCTCGGCGAAGAGCGCCGTCTCTTCCGGCGGGATCGCGCCCTCGTTCGCCAGCACCGCATCGAGCTTTGGCCGCCTGTCGCTCCCGCTGTCGTTGGCCTCGAAACGGGCGGCGTGCTGCAACCGTCCGATGATCGGGGCCAGCGCGCTGCCCTGGTGTTGCGGCTGGCAGAAATAGCGCAGGCAGACATGAGCTTCGTCTTTAAGATTGTCCTCCAATGCCGCGGTGAGGCGGGACTTTCCGATGCCGGGCTCGCCGGCCAAGAGCACCACGCGGCCTTCGCCGTCCTGATCTGCTGCCAGCGGCGCATCAGCAGGTCCATTTCCTCCTCGCGGCCGACCAGCGGCGTGCGGTTCGCCGCCCACAAAGCCTCGAAGCGGCTCGCGATGGGGCGCTCGCGCAGCACCCGCCAGATGGTGATGGGCTCGGCGAATCCCTTCAGCGCCGCGGGCGCGATGGCCTCATATTCGAACAGTTCACCGGCGAGCCGCCGCGTCGTCGCATCGACCACGACCGTTTTCGGCGCTGCGGCCGATTTCAGCCGCGCCGCAAGGTTCGGCGTCTCGCCGACCACGTTGCGCTCCTGCACCTCGCCGGTGCCGAGCAATTCGCCGACCACGACCAGCCCGGTGGCGATGCCGACGCGCACCTGATGGCGGCCCGATTTGGCAAACAGCTGCGCCATTTCAGAGATCAACCCAAGCGCCGCGAGCATGGCGTTTTCGGCATCGTCTTCGTGCGTGGCTGCAGGACGCGCAGGCCAAAGCCTGCGGCGCGCCGCATTGCGGGCAGAACTTGCTATCGACCGGAATGTCGCTTGCGCAACCCGGGCAGGCTTTGGTCGTCGACATATGACTTCAATCCTGGCGCAATCATATCGCGCCGCGATGACGCGACGGAAGGCGCGGAACACCGCAAGCCAGGAAT
>JBAUCK010000312.1:0-11604 GCA_049677525.1 Xanthobacteraceae bacterium | reverse complement strand
ACGACTGTGAACTGCAAAGGCGGCATCGGCTCGGCCTCCGCGCTTAGCCGCGACGGCTTCACCGTCGGCGCGCTCGCGGCGGTGAATGCCGCCGGCAGCGTCCTCATCGGTGACGGGCCGTGGTTTTGGGCGGCGCCATTTGAGGTCGATGGCGAGTTCGGCGGCCGCGGCTTTCCCGCGCAACTGCCGCCGCGAGCTTTGGAACCGGTCACCAAGGGCGCGCCGCGCGAAAACACCACGCTTGTCGTCGTCGCGACTGACGCGATCTTAACCAAGGCCCAAGCCAAGCGGCTCGCCGTGATGGCGCAATCCGGCCTGTCGCGTGCAATTTATCCTGTGCATAGCCCGCTCGACGGCGATGTCCTGTTCGCGGCGGCGACCGGACAGCGTCCGCTGTCCGACGGAACTCTCGGTTTGACTGCGATTGGCACGCTTGCAGCCAATGTCGTGGCGCGCGCCATCGCCCGCGGCGTGTTTTCTGCGCGGGCGCTCTCGTTGCCCGGTGCAATGCCGTCCTGGCACGACCAATTTGGTCGCTAAAACTACAAATTTCGCGCACATTTCAGGTACATACATTACAACACGAGTCGTCATGCGGAGCTTTACCTGAATGAAAGGTTGTTGCCGTTGACTCATTGACGGAATGCGCTTTCAGTCGCAAAGCTCTCCTGTTGTTGTGGATGTGCGGCGGAGGTAACGATGCGCGTTGTCGTGATTGTCATCGCAGCGCTGATGACCTTGGGTCTCGCGGCATTTGGCGTTGTTGCGGCTCAGAAAGAGGCCGGTCCCACCTCCCTTCTCGCGCTTGCAACGCATCTCATCTCGCCGGCTAAAGGCACGAGCACGCCTCCCGTGATCGTCGCAACGGTCGCACCGCGCGGACCGGTGGTTTCGAATGCGTCGCCCGCGCCGCTGATTGTCGCTCAGAATGCGACGCCGCCTGCATCGGCCGCTGTCGCCGCGCAGACGCCGGCTCCCGCTCCCGCGCCGACCTCTGTTGTGCAATGCAGCAATCCCAACGCGCTCGGCATTTCCCGTGTCGTGCAGATCGATACCACGGGCGGTCCAGCCTTCGGCACCGAGCATTTCAAGCAATATGACTTTCTGCGTGACAAGGAAGTCGTGCTGACCTTCGACGACGGGCCGTGGCCAGAGAACACGCCGGCCGTGCTCAAGGCGTTTCAGGACAATTGCGCCAAGGCGACGTTCTTCGAGATCGGCGAGCATGCGACCTGGCGGCCCGATCTGACCAAGACACTGGTCGCCGCCGGCATGACGGTCGGCAGTCATACTTGGTCGCACAAGGATCTGGCGAAGAACCCCTATGCCAAGGACATCGAGCAGGCGAAGCAGGAAATCGAGATGGGGGTGAGCGCCGTGCATATGGCGGCCGACGGCCCAATCGCGCCGTTCTTCCGCTTCCCCGATCTGCAGCAACCGGCCGACATCATCACTTATCTCGGCACGCGCAATATCGCGACGTTCTCGACCGACATCGATTCGTTCGACTTCAAGATCCACAAACCGGACGACGTCATCAAATCGGTGCTGACCAAGCTGGCGAAGAACGGCAAGGGCATCGTCCTGATGCACGACTTCCAGAAGGCGACAGCCGAGGCGATGCCGCAACTGCTCGCGCAGCTCAAGGCCAACGGCTACAAGCTCGTTCACATGGTGCCGAACGCACCGGTGACGACGATCGCGAAATACGACGACATGGTCAAAGCGCAGGACAAGTTCTCGTCCACCAACAACACGCGGCCGGCATCGAGCGTCGTCAAGACGATCAGTGAGTAACTGCGCCTACGGCATGAACCGCGCGGCGCTGTAAGGCTTCGGATCGCAAAACGGCGTCGCACCGGTGATCATTTCCGTGACCAGCCGTCCGGTCACCGCTCCCAGCGTCAATCCCCAATGGCCGTGGCCGCCGGCAAGCCACATCCCGCTCTGCCCCGGCGCGGGGCCGATGACCGGACGTGAATCGGCAAAGCACGGACGTGCCCCCATCCACGGCTGCGCTTCGACCGCTTCACCCAACGGAAACAATTGCCGCGCAGCCGGCATCAAGCGGCCGAATTGCACCGGCGTCGGCTTGGCGTCGCGGGCGGCGAACTCCGCGCCAGTGGTGAGCCGGATGCCCTGCTCCATCGGCGCCAGCACATAGCCGTTGTCGGCATCGAGCACCGGACGGCTCAGCGCGGCATTGCCTTGTCCGCCATTACCTCGGGCGCGGAAATGGCGGTGATAGCCGCGTTTGACCGCAAGCGGCAACTTCACGCCGAGCCGATCGAGCAGGTCTTTTATCCACGGCCCGAGCGCGACCACGACATTGCCGGCATCAAGCGCGCCGGCGGACGTGTCGACGCGCCAGTTCGCGCCGTTGCGGTGAAGCGTGCGCGCGTTGCCGCCGAAACTCAATCCGCCGAGCGCGGCGAAGCGTGCGGCATAGGCGCGGGTCAGCGCCAGCGGATTGCTGACGCTCACCGCGCCGGTCCAATGCACGGCGTGGCGAAACACCGGCGCCAGCGACGGTTCGAGCGCAAGCGCCGCACCGGCATCGAGCGGCACATTGGCGATGGAAAATTTCGCCGCGAGTTCGAGCTCGCGCGCGACGCCGGCGAAGGACTTGTCGGTCCGGTAAAGCTTGAGCCAGCCGGTGCGGCGCAGATAGCGCGCGGCGCCTGCTTCCGCGGCAAGCGTTTCGTGCTCCGCGACCGCCTGCGCCATCAGCGGCCGTATCAGCTGCGCGGTTTCCACAAGGCGCTCGGGCGTCGAGGCGGCGCGGAAGGCCAGAAGCCACGGCGCGACCTGCGGCAGGAACGCGAGGTGATAATTGGCAAGCGGCGAGCGCTTGAGCGCGACGCGAAGCAGTTCGCCCCAATCCGACGGAAACGCCGCCGGAAAGATCGTGTTGCCTTCGATGATGCCGGAATTACCGTAAGACGTCGCCTCGCCCGGGCCGCCGCGATCGATCAGCGCGACGGCAAGGCCCTTCTTGGCGAGACAGGTCGCGATCGACGTGCCGACGATGCCGGCTCCCAAGACAATGACATCGGTACGTGCCACACCAACCTCCACCGCCGGACAACAAGACCCGGCGGTAAAGAGCGATATCCGAAGCGATATGCAAAATGCCGAGCCCGCGGCCCGGTCTCACGCGATCGGGACGCGCACTGATATCTCTGTTCTTTCCGGCCGCAATCAAGGCCGGAACGGAATTTTGTGACGGGCTAGGCCGTGGCGATGCTCTGCGGCGTCGTGGTGTTGAGCAATTGCGCCTGCATCTGGATCAATTGCTCGAGGAGATTATTCCCGGCGACGTTCGCGGTGCCCGCGGTCGAGGAATTATCCGACGTGCCGGCACCGCTCGATGTGCTCGACGACGACGTGCTGCCCGGCGCCGTGGTCATCGAAATACTCGAACCGTCGCTGTAATCGATGGTGGTGGTCGAGGAGCCGTTGCTGTTGGCCGCGGTCTGCGCGGTCGCGCCGCCGGTCGATGAATCCAGCATCTGAAGAAGGCTCTCGATCCCGCCGCCGCCACCGTGATGATGATGGTGGCCCCCGCTTTGCTGCGTCTGCTGGGTCGAGCCGCTGGCGTCGCTTGAATCGCTGGAATCACTGGAATCGCCGAGGTCGCCACCTTGCGCGCCGGACGCTTGCCCGTCCGCGGCGTTGGCTTGCAGCGAGAACAGCGCCTGCAGTGTCCGCGGGCCGAATTGCGGTCCGCCAACCGATGATGCGGCTGAACCGGTTGAGCCGGTTGAGTCGGTTGAGGACGACGAGGAACTGCTGCCACTTCCTTGGCCAAGCGCCGCAAACAACGCCGACAACGGATTGGACTGCGTGGACGTGCTGCTGGCTTGCGAATCCTGCTGCCAAAGCGACTGCAGGTAAGCGTAGGGATTGCTCGTTGAATTGACTGACGCTGACATGACCTACTCCGTGATACGCGACGCGCCGCTCGCGGCACGGCGGCAACGTTTCCGCCGGAACCGGCAATGCAAGCGCCGGGCCGCAGGCTAAGGCCATGAAAACGATAATCTTTTCGAACTCAGCGGCGGCGCACCGCGGTGCGAATTTGCCGCCGACCGGCAAGTCTTACCGATGCGCTGCGGCTGCTCCGCGGCGCTTGGCCGGTTAATAACAGCGTGGTTTGCGCAGCGCCCATCCAGCGTGTTAGGCGAACGGCAACGGCTGTTCGGGACCAAGACATGACGCGCCCGCTCATCATCGCCCCCTCGATCCTCGCCGCCGATTTCGCCAAGCTCGGCGACGAAGTCCGCGCCGTGGATCAGGCCGGCGCCGACTGGATTCACGTCGATGTGATGGACGGCCATTTCGTGCCGAACATTTCGATTGGCCCGGACATCGTCAAAGCGATCCGGCCCTACACCAAGAAGCCGCTCGATGTGCATCTGATGATCGCGCCGTGCGATCCTTATCTCGAAGCCTTCGCCAAGGCCGGCGCCGATATCATCACCGTCCATGTCGAAGCCGGCCCGCACATCCACCGCTCGCTGCAGGCGATCCGCGCGCTCGGCAAGAAGGTCGGCGTCACGCTTAATCCCGGCACGCCGGACGTCAGCATCGAGCCGGTGATCGGCATGGTCGATCTCGTTCTCGTCATGTCGGTCAATCCCGGCTTCGGCGGCCAGAAATTCATTCCCGGCGCGCTCGAGAAAGTGCGCAATCTGCGCGCCATGATCCGCGACCTGGCCAGTGGCCGCCCGATCGACATCGAGATCGACGGCGGCATCACGCCGGAGATCGCGCCTGAGGCGGCGCGCGCCGGCGCCAACGCTTTCGTCGCCGGCTCCGCCGTGTTTAAAGACCGCACGCCGGAGTCTTATCGCAGCAACATCGCGGCCATCCGCAATGCCGCTGCGCTGGCGCGGGGAGAAGCGGCGTGACCATTCTGCGTTATTCCCGTCCGCAGATGTCGGCGATCTGGACGCCGCAGACGCGGTTTCGCATCTGGTTCGAGATCGAGGCTTATGCCGCCGACGCCATGGCCGCGCTCGGCATGATTCCGAAGGAAGCGGCGAAGAAAATTTGGGACAAGGGCAAAGTCGCCGAATTCGACATCGACCGCATCGACGAGATCGAGCGCGAGACCAAGCACGATGTCATCGCCTTTCTCACGCACCTGGCTGAAATCGTCGGGCCCGAAGCGCGTTTTGTCCATCAGGGCATGACCTCGTCGGACGTACTCGACACCTGCCTGAATGTGCAGCTCGTGCGCGCGGCCGACATTCTCATGGCCGACGTGGCGGCGCTGCTGACGGCGCTGGAACGGCGCGCGCGCGGATATAAATTGACGCCGACGATCGGCCGCTCGCACGGCATCCATGCCGAGCCGACCACATTCGGGCTCAAGCTCGCGGTCGCCTTCGCCGAATTCTCCCGCGCCAAGGCGCGGCTTGAGATGGCGCGCAAGGAAGTCGCCACCTGCGCGATATCCGGCGCGGTCGGCACGTTCGCCCAGGTCGATCCGCGCGTCGAAGCCTATGTCGCGGAAAAGATGGGGCTCACCGTCGAGCCGGTCTCGACCCAGGTCATTCCGCGCGACCGGCACGCCATGTATTTCGCAACGCTTGGCGTCGTCGCATCGTCGGTCGAGCGCCTTGCCATCGAGATCCGCCACTTGCAGCGCACCGAAGTGCTGGAAGCCGAGGAGTACTTCTCCGCCGGGCAAAAAGGGTCCTCGGCAATGCCGCATAAGCGCAATCCGGTACTGTCTGAAAATCTCGTCGGGCTTGCCCGCATGGTGCGCGCCTATGTGACGCCGGCTTTGGAGAATGTCGCGCTGTGGCACGAGCGCGATATCTCACACTCGTCGGTCGAGCGCATGATCGGGCCGGACGCCACGGTGACGCTCGATTTTGCGCTCGCCCGCCTCTCCGGCGTGATCGACAAGCTCGTCGTCTATCCCGAGACCATGAAGAAGAATCTCGACCTTCTCGGCGGGCTGGTGCATTCGCAGCGCGTGCTGTTGGCGCTGACGCAGAAGGGCGCAGCGCGCGAGGACGCCTATCGCCTGGTGCAGCGCAACGCCATGCGGGTCTGGGCCGGCGAAGGCGATTTCCTCGCCTTCCTCAAGGCCGATCCGGACGTGCGCAAATATCTGAGCGAGGACGAGCTCGCCGCCAATTTCGACCTCGATTTCCATTTCGCCCATGTCGACACGATCTTCAAACGCGTGTTCGGCCGCGCCTGACGCCCTGCCGCCTGCATCCGCAGGCTTTTTCGGAAACAAATATCGTCAACAGGCGGGGAACTGTCGCTTGTTCGACTCGCCCGCCTGACATACGCTTTCGTCAGCAAAGCAGATTCCGGACGGGAGACGATCATGGGGCGCCTGGTGCGCAAGCCGACTTTGCCGGGCGCCGAACCGGCGCAAACCGGCGGCGGCGATTTCGGCGGCATGTTTCAGACCCAGGCGCGGACCAGGCCCGCGGCCGAGGCGGCGCCGGCGACGATTATCTGCTGCGCACGGTGAAATATGTTCCGGCCGAAGTCCTCGGCTTCTCGTTGCCGGTGAACGCCATTCTCTCGCAGGCAATGATTGCCGGCGGCGACAACGCGACCATGGCGGGATTCTCCGTGACGTCGATCGCGGTCCTGGCGTTGATCGCCGGCCTCATCTTCACGCCGGTGTTCTGCTGGTATGTGCGCGAGGACGGCGACGCCTGGATCACCAACGCGGTGGTCTCGACCATCGCCTTCCCGTTCTGGTCCTATCTGACGGGCGCCGTGGCCTTCGCCAAATTCCATGACGGCAATCTCGCGGTGATCTTCATTCTCACCTTCACCGCGGTGAGCGGGCTGGTCGCGCCGGTGGTCGATCGCCCTAAGCAGCAGGAACAAATCAGCGCCACCCCTAAGGAAGGGCCGCGGCTAGTCGAAAGTCTCACGGCCTAACCTGCGGCCCGGCCTGATATCCGCGATTGCGGAGCCCTAACAGCTCATGGCATGTGTCACGCCACGAGGGCTTAAAGTGGCGGCACGCAGATCGATCCTGGTGTTCGATTCCGGGTTGGGCGGTCTCACGGTTTATCGTGAGATTGCCGTTGTGCGCCCGGACGCCGATTTCCTCTACGTCGCCGATGACGCGGCTTTCCCCTACGGCGCCCTGCCGGCGTCGGTGCTGGTCGAACGCGTCGTCGGCCTGATCGGCGACCTCATCGAAACGCACCGGCCCGATCTGATCGTCATCGCCTGCAACACGGCATCAACGATCGTGCTGCCGGACCTGCGCAAGACCTTCACGCAGCCCTTTGTCGGCACCGTGCCGGCCATCAAGCCGGCCTGCACCTCGTCGCGCACCCGGCGCGTCTCGGTGCTCGGCACCGAGGCGACGGTGAAGCGCGAATATACCCGCGCGCTCATTCGCGACTATGCGCAGGATTGCGAAGTGACGCTGGTCGGCGCCAAGCAGCTTGCCGCCTTGGCCGAAGCCGAACTGTCCGGCACGCCGGCAAGCGACGACCAGCTGCGCCAAGAGATCGCGCCGTGCTTTCGCGACGACAGCGCGCGCACCGATACGGTCGTGCTTGCCTGCACGCATTACCCGCTGCTGCTCGCGCGGCTGCAAAAGCTCAGCCCGTGGCCGGTGAATTTTATCGATCCGGCGCCGGCCATCGCGCGGCGCGTCGTCGATCTTCTGGGCGGTGATGCGCCTGCCGAGGGCGCCGGTTCGACGCACGCCTTCTTCACCTCCGGCCGGACGCCGGAAAAAGCGCTGCGGCATTTTGGCATTGCTTTGAGCGAAACCAAAAAATCCGCCGCGCACTGAGCGCTGCCTATTCTCAGATCAGCTTCTGCCCCGATTATCGGCTTTACTCCAAGCCGGTTCCTGCGAGCCTGCACCCCCGAAAGCGCCTTTGCGTGCCATCAGCCGCAGGCTTGATCGCGAGGGTACTTATCTGAAAAGATTGGGGCTCAAATAAAGCCGGGTCGGTTTTGATTGATCGTTTCAGACCGATCGAAGCCTGTCGGATTTTCTGCGGGGAGTAACTGGGGGAGTAAGATCCATGACAGTCGCCATCACGACCGAGAGCACCGCGTCGCTTTCAAACCGCTGGAGTCAGCTTGTGCTCGGCGTGATCGCCATGATGGCGATCTCGAGCCCACAATACGTGTGGACGCTGTTCACCGGCCCGCTCAACCAGAAACTCGGCACGTCGCTCGCCGAACTGCAATGGACCATTTCGCTGCTGGTCATTTTGCAAACATGGTTCTCACCGTTTCAGGCCTATCTGGTCGACCGCTTCGGCCCGCGCCTCCTGATCTCCTTGGGCGCGCTATTGTCCGGCGGCAGCTGGGTCCTCTCCGCCTACATTGATAATCTGTGGGCGCTCTATTTCACCTATGGCGTGCTCGGCGGGTTCGGCACCGGCATCATCTATGTCGGCATTATCGGGCTCATGGTGCGCTGGTTTCCGGACCGGCGCGGGCTCGCCACCGGCCTTGCCGCCGCCGGTTACGGCTTCGGCGCTTTCTTCACGAGTTTCCCGATCGACAGCATGATCAAGAGCTCGGGTTATGCGCAGACTTTTATCGTTTGGGGCGTGATCCAGGCCGTCATCGGCATCCTCGCCGCGCAATGGCTGCGTACGCCGCCCGACGGTTATCAGGTCGCGAGCGCGGCGCCGGCCGCCGCCGTTGCACAGTCGCGCCGCAGTTATTCTCCGCGCGAAATGCTGAAAAGCCCGGTTTTCTATCTGCTCTTCATCATGATGAGCATGATGTCGACCTCGGGCCTGATGGTCGTCTTCAATGTCGGACCGTTCGCCAAGGATTTCGGCGTCGCCAATATGCTGGTGTTCGGCATGGCGGCGCTGCCGCTGTCGCTGACGCTGTCGCGCGTTACCAACGGTTTGACCCGGCCGTTCTTCGGGTGGGTGTCGGACCATATCGGCCGCGAGACCACAATGACGCTCGCCTTCTCGCTCGAATGCGCCGCCATCCTGGTCCTGTTCGCCTATATCAACCAGCCGGCTTTATTTGTGGTTCTAAGCGGCCTGGTGTTCTTCGGTTGGGGCGAAATCTTCTCGCTGTTTCCCTCGACGCTGACCGACACGTTCGGGCCGAAATATGCGGCGACCAATTACGGGTTCCTCTATATCGCCCAAGGCGTTGGCTCGATTCTCGCCGGGCCCGCGGCGGCCTTCCTGAAGCAGCAAACCGGAAGCTGGACCGCCGTTTTCATCGTGGTGGCGGTGCTCGACGCCGTGACCGCGATCCTGGCCATTGCGGTGCTGAAACCCATGCGGGCGAAGCATATGGCCGCGGCCTAGGCCGCGCCGTCTGCGGTCCCAATCCACCGCCTCTGACTGGACCGTTTGACACGAGAGGGCTTTTTCCCTAGAAACCGCCCACTTCGCGGGCCGTAAAGGCCCGCGTCGTGTTTCGCGACCCGTGGTTTGAGCCGGCGCTTCGGCCGCAGACCTGTCGGTTCCGGGCAAAATCCTGGAACAGTAGGAGGGCGCGATCCTCAAACTAGGCGTGATCCCGAAAAGTGGTCTTCCGGTTTTCGGACAAGATCATGCCGAAACAAAATCAACGAGGACGCGAATGACCAAGCGCCACCAGGCGAAGTACAAGATCGACCGTCGGATGGGCCAGAATATCTGGGGCCGCCCGAAGTCGCCCGTGAACAAACGCGAATATGGCCCCGGCCAGCACGGCCAGCGCCGCAAGGGCAAGCTGTCGGACTATGGCGTGCAATTGCGCGCCAAGCAGAAGCTCAAGGGCTACTACGCCAACCTGTCGGAACGCCAATTCCACGGCATCTATGACGAGGCGCACCGCCTCAAGGGCGACACCGGCGCCAACATGATCGGCCTGCTGGAGCGCCGGCTCGACACCGTGATCTACCGCGCCAAATTGGTGCCGACCGTTTTCGCCGCGCGCCAATTCATCAGCCACGGCCACATCAAGGTGAACGGCAAGCGCGTCACCGTCGCAAGCTACAAGGTCAAGGTCGGCGACGAGATCGAGGTCCGCGAGAAGTCGAAGCAGCTTGGGCTCGTGCTCGAGGCTAATGCGCTCGCCGAGCGCGACGTGCCCGACTATATCGAGGTCGATCACTCCAAGCAGACGGCGAAACTGGCGCGCGTGCCGAGCCCGGCCGACGTGCCCTACCCGGTCGTCATGGAGCCGCACCTCGTCGTCGAATATTACTCGCGGTAACGGTCACTGCTTCCGCATCGCTGAAAACAGCGAGCCCGGAATCCATATTCACTTTCGGCGCACGCCGTCGGTGAGTATGGATTCCGGGCTCTTCGTATTTGGAATTGCAAAGCAGCCGAACGGGCCTTAAGCCGCGCTTTCCTTCACCGCGATGCCCTTGTCCTTGAGCAAGGACTGCAGCTCGCCGGCCTGGAACATCTCACGGATAATATCGCAGCCGCCGACGAATTCGCCTTTGACATAAAGCTGGGGGATCGTCGGCCAGTTCGAATAGTTCTTGATGCCGCCGCGCAGATCGTCGTTCTCGAGCACATTGAGCCCCTTATAGGGGACGCCCAGGTAATCGAGAATCTGCACCAGCTGGCCGGAAAAGCCGCACATCGGAAATTGCGGCGTGCCCTTCATGAAGAGCACCACGTCGTTGCCCTTGACTTCGTTATCGATGAATTGGTCGATTGGTCCACCGGTCCCTGACATCACGGTTTATCCCTGTTGCCGCCGCGGGTTTCCCCGCGTCGAAGTCTCGCCCTGAAGCCTTGCAATATATGTACCGCAAAAGCTCCGCAAAACCCAAATGGCTGAAAATCGCGGCCAAAATCGAGCGTAAAATCAGCCGGTAACGGGCGTCCTATGAGGACAAGCTCAGGCGAAAGGACGTTCCAGGGCTGAGCGTTACGGGAGAATGGAGTGAGGCGCCCTTACCCCCTCCGGGATGCCGGTCTGCAATGCCAGCGCGTGCAGCTTGCCGCCCATTTCGGCCTTGAGCGCGTCATAGACGATCTGGTGCTGCTGGACGCGCGATTTGCCGCGGAAGGATTCGGCGATGACGGTCGCGGCATAGTGATCGCCGTCGCCGGCGAGATCGCGGATCGTCACCTCGGCATCCGGAATGCGCGTCCGGATCAGGCGCTCGATGTCATTGGCCGCCATGGGCATAGCGCATCTCCTCGCTGGACACCCTTCCCGGCGAGCGTCGTCCTCCCGATCGTCGTCTTGGCTTAGCAGAATAGGTCTAGGTGGCAAGGGCATGGCAGGGCGGTCAAGAAGCCGCCGCTGCGTCGTCCTGGACGACGGCCGCTGTGCGACGCATGTTCCGCCGCCAATGCTTGCGGTAAGGGAGGATTTCATGTTCCGGCCGGTTTTACTTGCGAGCGCACTTCTCGCCGTCAGCCTGGATCCGGCAATGGCGCAACAGCCGACGCAAGCGCAACGCGACGCGATCCGCGCCTCGTGCCGCTCCGACTTCATGGCCAATTGTTCGAGCGTCACGCCCGGCGGCAAGGAAGCGTTGGAATGCTTGCTGCGGAATCAGGCGAAATTGTCGCCGGCCTGTAACACTGCCGTGAGCGCCGTCGTCCCGGCGCAGCAAGCGCCCGCAGCCGCGGTTCCCGCCGCACAGGCTCCGGC
>JBAUCK010000311.1:0-11255 GCA_049677525.1 Xanthobacteraceae bacterium | reverse complement strand
GACTGCGTCCAATAGAGCGCGCGGGGATCGACGAAATTGTTCAGCAGCGCATAGAGCGCACCGGCGACGCTGACGAAGCAGCAGGAGATTACCCACGAGATCCAGATGTGCCGGTCCACCGGGATGCCGAGGAAGCGGGCGCGCCGTTCGTTCTCGCGGATCGCAATCAGCGTGCGGCCGAATGGCGAGCGCAGTATCCAGGCCATCGCGCCGACCGAAATCGCGAAGGTCACCAGGATGAAATAATAGAAAGCGCGCGGATTGTGCAGAATATCGACAGTGGTGAAGCCGAGATTCAGCGGCATGCGCGTCCAGCCGAGAAGCCCATCATCGCCGCCGGTCACGTTATTCCAGCGAAAGGCGATGAAGTAAAATACCTGGCCGAAGGCGATGGTCACCATGGCGAAATAGACGCCGCGCAACCGGATGATCAGGGGCCCGATGATCGCGCCGGCCAGCGTGCCGGCGAGGACGCCGACGATAAGTCCAGCGCCGGTGCTCGGCACGAGATAGCGAATGGTCATTCCCGCGCCATAGGCGCCAAGGCCGAAATAAGCGGCGTGGCCGAACGACAGCACGCCGGTATAGCCGAGGAGAAAGTTCACGGACATCGCGGCAAGCCCGAGCACGACGACGCGCTCGCCGAGCTCGACATAGCCGCCGACGAACGGCAGCCAGAACGGCATCGCCAGCAGCAAGACCCACACCAGCGTGTTCGCTGCGTTCTTATTGAGTGCGCTCGCGTTCACTAGAAACGACCCTCCTCACCGAGAAGTCCGCGCGGCCGAACCATGAGCACCGCCGCCATCATCACATACATCACCGCCTCGGTGGCCGACGGAAAGAACACGGCCGTAACGCCAGAGGCGACGCCGATCAGAAGGCCGCCGAGCAACGTGCCGGGGAGGCTGCCGAGGCCACCGACGATGATGGCAACGAAACTCGGCATGATCAGCGATGAACCGATCGTCGGCTGCAGCCCAAGTTGCCCGACGGCGAGCACGCCGGCGAGGCCGGCGAGATAAATGCCGAGGCCGAAATTCATGCTGCGCAAGATGCGCACATTGACCCCGAGCACGGCGACGGTCTCGAGATCGAGCGTGCCCGCACGGATGCGGATGCCGAGCCGGGTATAGGTGAGGATGAAGAACAACCCACCGACAGCCAGTGCAACGATGAGCACCATGAATAGCCGGTAGCCGGTGAGAAAGAAATAGTCGCCGCTCAGCGGAGTCACGAGCCAGCTCGGGACCTGGAACGGCAGGCTCTGCGCGCCCCAGATGAACCGCGTGCCGTCCTCGATGATGAAGGCGAGACCGAATGTCAGGAGCAGACTATAGAGCGGGTCGCGGCCATAGAGGCGGCGAATGAGAAAGCGCTCGGCGATGATGCCGAGAAAAGCAGTCAGGACCGGCGATAGAATAAGCGCGCCCCAAAAGCCGACATAGGGCAGCAGCGTGAAAGCGATATAGCCGCCGATCGCGAGAAAGCCGCCGTGGGCGAAATTGATTACGCCCGACAGATTGAGGATGAGCGACAAGCCGAGCGCCATCAGCGCATAGAACGCGCCAACGATGAGGCCGTTGAAGATGTTGAAGAGGACGAGCTGTGTCATGGACGCAGTAACGCCATTACACGACGCAATGCCATTGTGGGCCGCACCACGCTACGGCGATTGGCGCACGCGCGATCACATTCCCTGAACGCCAAGTGTCCCCCCACTTGCTCTGGAATTCCAGACGCTGGTTCCCAACAGCGCCTGGTTATTCCTTAAGCGGCTGTCGGCAGTCTACGCCGGCCAACTCATCTTGCAGCCGGTGTCTTCGAGACTGCCGGCGGCATCGGCGCCTTTTGCCACCTGCATCACCTTGAAGAGGTCTTCCGGATCGCTGCCTTTCGCCTGCGCCTGCCCAACGTAGAGATTGGGGATAAGTTGGTTCTGGCTGGCACGGAAGTAAGCGCCGTCCGGCATCAGGGCGACTTCCGGCGGCAGTTTGAAGCCTTGCATGGCCTTGGCCATTTTCACCGCGTCGAGCGACTTCGCCTGTGCGGCCGCCAAGGCACAGGTCCACACTGCGGCGTAGCCGAACCAGGTGCGTGCAGTCGGCACGTGACCGCCGCTGGCCTTGCGGATATCGGCCACGAAGTCGACAACGTGCGGGACATTCGGCTGATTCCAGTACCACTCGAACACCCATGTGCCGGTGCGCGCCTCAGGCGGCAAGCCGAGCAGCACTTCGAGTTCTTGCTGTGCGCCGGCAATGTGGGTTTTTTTGTCGAGGCCGAACTGCACCGCTTGTTTGAGCGCGTTGACAGCGTCGTCACCGGCGACCAGGAAGATGATCACGTCCGGATTTGAGGCTTGCGCCTTGATCAGATAGGACGAGAAGTCAGTGGTGCCGAGCGGTGTCAAGTCGCCACCGACCTTCACGCCGCCGAGTCCGGCAGCGGCTTTTTCCAAGCCGGCCTGGAGCGTGTGACCGAATGCATAATCCGGCGTGATGTAGTACCACTTTTTGCCAGCGTCCTTGATCAGCGAAGCGGCGACTGCGTTAGCCTCCATCTGCGTCGTGTTGCAGATGCGGAAGACGTTCCAGTGGCAGTTCGTTCCAGTGACCGGGTCGGTGTGCCCGCCGGGCACGACATGGAAGACGCCTTTTTCGTAGGCCACATTAGCAATGGCTGCGGCCAGTGCCGAATTGATGTTGCCGAGGATAAAATTCACCTGGTCGCGATCAATCAGCTTGCGCGCCTTTTCGACCGCCGTGCCGGCGTCGCCGCTCGTTGAATCTTCGATCAGAAGCTGGGCTTGACGACCGAGAATGCCGCCCTTGGCATTGATCTGAGCGAGCGCGAGCTGGGCGCCGATCAACTCGTTCTTGCCGAGTGCCGCGTAAGTGCCGGTCAGCGGATTATCGAGGCCGATCTTGACCGGCTCGTCGGCGAGCGACTCGACCACGAACGGCTTTGCGACTTGCAGCGCGCCGATCGCGAGGCCGGCCTTCAGTAGCGTACGGCGCGGAATCCGGGCGCCGATGATCTCCTTGGACATTACGTTCTCCCTTGAAGTCTTATTGGTCGTCTTTTTAAAGCCAGCCATCTATCCTTAAACGGCCGTGCCTTTTCAATAAAACGAATGTCGTATTGCGGCGCGAAATGCAATGCGCAAAGGCCGGCAAAGTGGGCAGCTGAGGCGCCCGGCCGGATGGGCCGCACGGCCCAACTTTGTTCGGAGCGTGAGCTTTTGGCGCTCAAGCGCGCAGGCTTCAGATTTGATGGAGCGCGCCTGGCGGCCGGCCCTTACTCGCACTCAATCGCCTGCTCGCGTTTGAAGAAATCGTCCCAAACCCGGTGCAATTGCGGGATTGCGGCGTCGAGCCGTGAGACAAAGAGCCGCTCCCCCTCGCGCCGAAGCAGGCCGAAACGATCGAGCTTTGCCAGCCCGCTAGCGACGCCGAAATCAACGTTAACCTCGAAGTTTTTGGCAAGCCACGCTTCGATGCGGCCGGCAAGCTCGGCCGCCGTCGGCGCCGACGTCGCGATGCGTATGAAATGATAGGCGAGCACCGCCTCCTTGGTCTCCTGGTCTTCGGCCGTGGCGATCAAGTAATCGAAGATGCCCGCATTGTTGTTGATGTTGCGGTAGTAGATATTTTCCGCAAGCTCCATGTGGTACTTCAACGACCGGTGCTGAAACTTCAGCCATTGCCGCGTGGCAAACCCACCAAGTGCAACGATCCCCATCAAAGCGGCAAGCGCTGTCTTCATGTCTGTATCGGCAACGGAGCGCGATCCGCCCAGAAAAACGCCGACGACAAGGAACAGTACGGAAATCGTGGCGTAGAGTTTCAGCACAATCGGAATGCCGCCGACGATCGCGGGCACGCTGAGAAAGGCTTTGTCGAAGCTGCTCATGACGACGCGGGCATTGGGAAACAGCGCGTAGAGATCGCCGCAGGCGATGTTGCGAAAATATTTCAGCAGCACCGAACCTGGAACGACCTTGCGGCGCTCCAAGAAGCGCAATTCCCGACGCGAGGTGATTTCAGCTTGCGTCTTCATCGCTACCACGAGAACGATGTCGTCGAAGACATCGACCTCGACCTTGCGTCGCCGCAGGCCGAACCATTCGGCGATCTCGATCTGCTCGGCATGGTGGCCGCGCCGGTAGAAGCGCACTTCGCGGAAATCGTCGTGTTCCGCCTTGACCTCGACCGGCACCGTGCGCCGGCGATGCGCGTCGGTGACGTCCTCGTGCGGCAGTTCCTTGAAATTGGCGTCCTTGAGGACGCTGTCGAGCGAGCGGATGAGATCGTCGTAAGCGCAGTCGCTCTTCGCGCGGTCGGTCGAGGCGAGGCCTGCGACCTCGGGACTGAAATAGTAGTAATCGTCGCGCAATCGATCGAGCGTCTCGGAATATTCGTAATGACAGATCGAGCGCAGCGTGCGGGCAAAACGCCGAAACTGCTCGCACTCTTCGGTGCCGGCGAAAGCGCCCTGTGTAATCAGGGCATTGGCCAAATCTTCCTTGCGAACCGGGATGAATCGATCGCTTCCCCTGTCCGCAACCGGTTGTGGCGTCTCCGTTATCGCGTCCAATTCCGTCGGGCCTCTTTGGCGCGGTTGAAGGACAATTGCGCGATCATTGCAGGCGAAACGCTCGCTCAGGGCGCAACATAGACGTTCCGGGCGTCGGCCGTGAAGGCTTTGCGCGACGCCGGATCGAGATAAAACATGTGCCCGCCGCGGTAGAGTTTCAATTCGGCGCGCTCTTGGTCGCCCTCTTGGCCGTCAAAATGCGGCAGATGTTGCAGCACATAGCGTGAATCCGAATACGGCGTCACCATATCGCTGTAGCCATGGGCGATTAGCAGCCGGAATGACGGCGTCAGCGCCAGCAAGACACGAAGATCGTCGGCGACGCTCGGCTGGCCATGGCCGGCCTCCCAATCCCAGTGGCCGGAAATTTCCGAGGCGAGCAGATTGTAAGTCATGTCGGTCTTGAAGCCGAGTTCGTCGCGGGCGTAGCCGACGAAGGTGCTGCCATAGCCGCGGATGACGCCGTCGAGGATCGGATCGGGGCCGCGCGCCACCGGCGTTTCCGGATAGGGATCGTCTGAGGCAAAGGTCGCGTCATAATGACTGACGATCTTGTGGTCGGCGGCATTGAGATTCTTGACGTAGTCGTCGCGGATGAAGCCATGCGTTTCGGCGAGCGCATCCGCCGATATTCCGGTCATGTCGGCGACGCGTGCATAAAACGCTTTGGCGGCGTCGCCTTGCAGCGGCGGCCCGGCAAGTGTCGCCAGATAATCGGTCAGCGCGAAATGCTCGGCTTGCGCCAGGGCCTCGGCGGTGAATTTGCCTTCCCGCTCGAGCTTGGCGGCGGCGAGCGAAGGCAGCTGCAAGGCGGCGCCGAGCGCGAAGCGATCGCCGCCGAACACAAATGCGCCTTCAAGGAGCGGCGACAGCATCAGCACGCCCGACACCACGATGCCCTGATCGCTCTGCAGGATGCGCGCGACCTTGGCGGCGCGGAAGCCGCCATAGCTTTCGCCGAGAATGAGTTTCGGTGAGGCGGCGCGGCTGTTCTTGGCGACATAGAGCGCAATGGCCTTGGCCATGGATTGCGCGTCCTCGTCGACGCCCCAGAACGCTTTGGCGCCGTCGGGTTTGGAGGCGCGGCTCCAGCCGGTGCCGATCGGATCGATCAAGACGAGATCGGTGAAGGCCAACCAGGTGTCGGGATTGTCGATCAGCTTGACGCTCGAGCCGTCACGGCCGTTCATGCCGAATTCGGCGACGCGCGGCCCGACCAGGCCGAGATTGAGAAACGCCGACGCCGCGCCCGGCCCGCCATTGAATACGAAGGTGACAGGTCGCCGCGCCGGATTGTCGGACTTCGCGACATAAGCCGTATAGAAGATCGCTGCCGAGCGTTCGCCAGATTGATCGAACAATGACAAAGCGCCCGCCGTCGCCGTGTAGGCGAGCTTGCCGGAGGGCAGGTCGATGCTGTGCTCGGTAACTGAATCCGCAGGCAAGAGCGTGAGCACGCCGGAGCCACCCTGTTGACCGCCGCCTTGCTGGCCGCCCGGCCGGCCAGAATGGTCGCCGCCGTGGTCCTGCGCCACCGCCATGCCTGCGGTTGCCAGAAAGACGATCGCAACAAGAGCGCGGCTTAAATCAAGCATGTCAGTTTCCCGGAATTCTGCCGCTGTGCGCCGCGGCGGTTTCATTCAAGCTCAATCGCGCCTTCGATCTCGACGACAAGGCTGATGCCGCTGACAGTCAAAACCATCTTGGCCGGCAGGGCCTCGTTGCCCTTCAGGCGGCCCCCGGAAACGGCCGAGCGCACCGCCTGCTCGATCTCGCGTTGCGACGTGATGCCGACCTTTTTGAGGAATTTGCGCACGCTCACATTGAATTCATCTTCGTTCATGATCGCCTCGTGAAAGTGCCCGAAAGATGACCATTCCCGGCAGCAGTTTAGTGGATTGCCCGGCGCGGAGCGACCGGTCGGGCGGCCTGTTGCCGGTGGACAAGGGCGACAAGATCGGAGAAGTTCTGGCCCCCAAGTTCGGCCCTAAGTTCTGGCCCTCAAGCGGCGTCCAACAAGCCGCAGGTTGGAGACATCAGCAATGGCTTTCCCGCACGCATCGAAGGCACTCGCACGATTTACGGTTCTCGACCTCACCCGTGTCCGTTCGGGTCCGACCTGCGTGCGCCAGCTCGCCGATTGGGGTGCCAACATCATAAAGATCGAGACGCCGCCCGGCATCGAAGAGCCGATGGGCGGCCCGCGCGAAGGGCCCGACTTTCAGAACCTGCACCGCAACAAGCGGAGCATGACGCTCAACCTGAAGACGCCGGAGGGGCTCGCCGCGTTCAAGCGTATGGTCAAGAAGGCCGACGTCGTCGTCGAGAATTTCCGTCCCGACGTGAAGAAGCGGCTCGGCATCGATTACAAGGCGATGAGCAAGATCAATCCGAAGCTGGTCTATGCCAGCATTTCCGGTTTCGGCCAGGACGGACCTTATGCCAACCGTCCGGGCTTCGATCAGATCGCCCAGGGCATGGGTGGCTTGATGTCGATCACGGGGCTGCCGGGGCAGGGTCCGGTCCGCGTCGGCATCCCGATTGCCGATCTCAGCGCCGGCTTGTTCGCGGCAATGGGCATTCTCGTCGCGTTGCTTGAGCGCGAGAAATCGAAAAGAGGCCAGCACATCGAGACGTCGCTGTTGCAGGCGGAAATCTTCATGCTGGATTTTCAGGCCGCGCGCTATCTGGTCAACGGCGAAGTGGCGAAACAGGCCGGCAACAATCACCCGACCAGCATTCCGACCGGCGTGTTCAAGACCAAAGACGGCCACATCAATATCGCCACCACCGGCCAGCGCATCTGGCAGCGCTTCTGCGAAGCGGCCGACGCGCCGCAATTGCTGAAAAATCCGGATTATGAGACCTCAGCCTTGCGCTCGAAGCATCGCGACGCGCTCAACGCCGAGATCGATACGCTGCTCGTCGGGCGCACCAGCGCCGAATGGGTCGAGCGCCTTAACAAGGCCGGCGTGCCGTCGGGTCCGATCTATGCCATCGACGAGATGTTCACTGATCCACAGGTCAAGCATCTCGGCATCGCGCAGAGCGTGACCAAAAAGGATAAAAGCAAGATGCAGCTGGTCGGCCAGCCGGTGACATTGTCGCGCACACCGTCGCGTCTGGTGGCGCGGCCGCCGGAGCTTGGCGAGCATACCAATGCGATTTTGAAAGAGTTCGGCTTCGGCAAGCGCGATATCGCGGCGCTGCATAAGGCGAAGGCGGTTTAAAATTCATCTTTGCCACGCCGGCTTACGAAGAAACCTAGGAGTAACAAATGTCGCAGACCGACAAGATGCTGTCGCGCAAGGAAGACGGCGTCGGCTTCGTCATCTTCAACAATCCGGAACGGCACAATGCGGTGTCGCTCGAAATGTGGGAGACGGCCAAGCGCATTCTCGACGATTTTGTCGCCGACAGCGATATTCGCGTCATCGTGCTGACGGGCGCCGGTGGCAAGGCCTTCGTGTCCGGCGCCGACATCTCCAAATTCGAAAGCGAGCGCGCCACACTCGAAGCGGTGCGCGCCTATAATGCCAAATCGGATGCGACCTATACCGGCATCGCCGAATTTCCAAAGCCGACCATCGCCATGATCAGCGGCTATTGCATCGGCGGCGGACTGGGACTCGCGACCTGCTGCGATCTGCGCATTTGCACGGACAATTCGCGGTTTGCGGTGCCGGCGGCCAAGCTCGGCCTGGGCTACGGCTATAATGGGCTGAAGCGGCTGGTCGACATCGTCGGGCAGGCCTTTGCGAAGGAGATCTTTTACACCGCGCGGCAGTTCGATGCGCAGGAGGCGGCCGCCATGGGGCTCGTCAACCGCGTGGTGCCGAAAGACGAGCTTGAGACCTACGTGAAGGGCATCACCGACATGATCTGCGCCAATGCGCCGCTGACCATCAAGGCGGTGAAATACACAGTCGGCGAAGTGGTCAAAGAAGACTCCAAGCGCAATCTCGCGCGCTCGGCCGAACTGGTCGAGGCCTGCTTCAAGAGCCGCGACTACACCGAGGGCCGCACCGCTTTCATGGAAAAGCGCAAGCCCGTCTTCACCGGCACCTGATCGCGCGGCTCAAAACCCCACCAAGCATTTTCCCAAGCGAACAGCGCTGCCCACTTCTGCCCACCTCGATTTGGGCAGAACAGGCCGCGCACGAATTCGCGACGACCTGTCTTATCAACGTCGGGTAGGCCTTGCTAAGCTAGGTGCATCGATCAGCGGGCAGCTCAATAGCTCGCGGCAATTTATCGAGCATGATCTTTTCCGAAAACCGGTTTCCACTTTTCGGGATCATGCTTTAGCGGGAGGCGAAGAGTAATGTATCGGGGCACCAAGGACATCAAGTTACCGACGACGATCACCGGCTCGCTGCCGCGGCCGAGCTGGTACACGGAAAATCTCGGCACGCGCCATTTTCTCGAGGCCATGGTGAGCCGGCGTTTTCGCGAGCAATATGAAGACACGGTTGGCTGCTATCTGCGCGATCAGGAGATCGCCGGCCTCGATATCGTCACCGACGGCGATGCTCATTTCGACGACGACGTCGGCGGCCAGAGCTGGACCGCCTATCCGCCGAACCACATGTCCGGCCTCGACATCGAGTATCCGGTGGCGACGCCCGCCGGCCGCGGCGGCATATGGTTTCCGCGCGGCCACATCCTGCACGATTATCTCGAATCGCGCGTGATGCCGATCATCACCGGCCCGATCGGGCGTGGCAATCTGCAATACACTGCGATGTGGAAGGCGGCGCAGCGCTTCACCGAGAAGCCGGTGAAGTTCGGCGCGGTGTCGGCGGAGATCGTCGCCTTCGCGCTGCAGGACCGGCATTACAAGAGCGTGCCCGACCGCATGTTCGCCATCGCCGATGCCTTCAACGAGGAATATCACGAGCTGGCCGATGCCGGCTGTCCAGTGATCCAGATCGAAGAGCCGCAGATTCATCTGATCGCGGTGCGCAAGATTGTCGACAAAGTCATCAATCCGAAGCTGATGGTGGAAGTCTTCAATCGCACAGTCAAAGGCTTGCGCGCCAAGACCGAGGTGTGGGCGCATTCGTGCTGGGGCAACCCGTCGCAGCAGCGCATGTTCGCGCAGGTGCAGAGCTATAAGCCCGCGCTCGAGACCTATAATACCGTCGATGCCGATGTGATTACGTTCGAATCGTCAAGCTCCGGCGGCATCGATCTCGAAGCTATCGGCAAGACCATCACCGAAAAGAAGATCGCCATCGGCGTCATCGATCACCATACGCTGCAGGTCGAAAGCCCGGAGGAGGTGGCCGAGAAAATTCGCGCCGCGCTCAAATTCATACCGCCCGAACGGCTGGTCATCTCGACCGATTGCGGCATGGGGCGCGAGGGCATGAGCCGGCGGCATGCCTTCTACAAAATTGTGTCGCTTGTGCTTGGCACCAATATCGTGCGCAAGGAGCACGGCTTTCCGCTCGCGCAATGCTTGGCGGCCGACGAGCGCTACTCGCTCGTGGTGCCGACAAAATAAGCGAATAATCGCGAGTCTCGATTGTTTTCGGAAGGGCGCCGGTCAGCCGGCGCGTCATGTCGGGGGAGAACGTTATGTCGCAACTACAAGCTGGGTCCGAGCCGAAGCTCGTCCTGCCGTTTCTACGATCGTTCTACGATCAGGCTATTCCGCTGTCGTGGCTGATTGTGCGGGTCGCCGCCGGCTGGATTCTGTTGATGCACGGCTGGGGCAAGATCACGATCGGGCCGACGGAAGGTTTTCTGAAGGGTTACACAGATATGGGTTTCACGCCGCCGGCCTTCTGGTTCTGGGCCTCGACCTGCATCGAAACGGCAGCCGGTATCTCATTCATTCTCGGCCTGTTCACCCGATTCTTCGCGGCTGCAGCAGCGATCGAGCTCTTGGTCATCACGATTACCTATTGGAGCAACGGCTTTTCCTGGCTGCATCGCGGCTATGAATACACGCTGCTCTGGGGGCTGATCTGCTTTGCCATCGCGCTACGCGGCGGCGGCCCCTATTCGCTTGATCGGAAGCTTGGGCGGGAGCTTTAGAAGCGGCGGCGGAAAGTGGCGGAGAGGGGGCCCGCCGCCCGGCGACCCGGTAAGAACCGGTGAGCGTCACTAAGTACGCAAATATTCCAATGAAAACATTGTTTTATGTCTATACTCTTGCCCGGAGAGCGCCGATAATAACCGCTAAGGCCTGGCAGCCAAACCGGGGGTTAGCTCGGGGGCTGTCAGAATCAAAACGATACGCGGCGCACGAGGGATTTCGTTGTAGTTCCTCCCTAGGGCCCTCGGTCGGCTGGGGCAAACTCCTCTCCCTGGCCTCCCAAGGGCCGGCGCGAGGCCTTTTAACGCCGAGGGAAGGCGAGCGAGCTTCAAGATGAGCCTCACGCAAAAGCGGGTCGAGAAGCTGAATACGCCCGGTCGCTTTAGCGATGGCCATCAGCTTTACCTGAAAGTTCAGAGCACAACCAACAAGAGCTGGCTGTTTCGTTACACGTTCGATGGCCGCGAACGGTTTATGGGTCTCGGACCTTTGCATACGATCGGCCTTGAGGAAGCGCGTGAGCGGGCCAGACTGGCCAGGAAAACGCTCCTTGACGGAGCCGACCCACTGGCCGTGCGCGCAGCCGAAGCCGCTCAGCGGACTTTAGAGG
>JBAUCK010000310.1:0-1620 GCA_049677525.1 Xanthobacteraceae bacterium | reverse complement strand
TCTCTCCGCCCAGGAGCGTAACCGCAAGGGAACAGGGTAACCATCACTCCATGATGCGACACCGGGCATAAATGCACCGCATGCCGGGGACGAAGACGTGACACAGGGCATAGATGCAGCGCATGCGAAGGACGAGGATGCGATAGCGGGCATAAATGCAGCGCACGCTGGGACGAGAATGTGACACCGGGCATGAATGCAACGCATGCCGAGCGCCCGGACGAAAATGTGTTGCGGCTGCTCTGGAGCCAACGTGCGGTCATCCAACCCTTTAAAACCTGGCTATCCATTCGGGGCGTTAAAACCTTCGACCATTAGGCCGTTAAAAATATTTATTGGATCGTGTCGGGGGACGCGACGGTCGTCCGTCCTTGGGGTACGAGGCAGCATGGAGCCCGCCGAGGGTCGTCCTCCGAAACACCTGCCGGCTTGCCTAGTCACCATTGTCTTCCAAATGGGGAGCAAATCCGATGCCTTCTGATCGTGTGATCCTTCTCGTCGGGACCACCAAAGGTGCATTCCTGATTTGTGGCGATGATCGTTGCGACTGGGCCATTCGAGGTCCTTACTGTGACGGCTGGCCGATCAATCATGTGATTGGAGATCCTGAGACCGGCACCATTTGGGCAGGCGGCGGAGGCGAATGGCACGGAGCAGGTGTTTGGCGCAGCGAGGACGGCGACGGCACGAATTGGAAGGTCACCCGTCTTAGCAAAGGAAAGATGGACGATTGGGCGGCCAACGATCCAAATTTCGCAAAGATGATCGGGTGGACCGACGAACCGCTACCCTTCGCCGACGCTTTCGCGCAAATCTGGTCGCTCGGCTACGCTCACGGCACGCTCTACGCCGGCGCCAAACCGGCGAGCCTATTGGCCAGTGAGAATGGCGGCAAAGATTGGGCCCAGATAAACGCCCTTACGGATCACCCTTCCGCCGCGAAATGGAATCCGGGTGGCGCTGGGCTGGTATTGCACACCATTGTCTTCGACCCGGGCGATCCCAAAAAGCTGTGGGTTGGAATCTCAGCGGCCGGCGTCTTCGCGACGGAGGACGGCGGAGCGACATGGGAACGCCGCAACCGTCTCTCGAATGCCGAAGCTGGTCACCACGATCACCCCGCCGCGCCACGCGACGGCGAAATCGGGCACTGCGTTCACAACATCATGCGTGCGCCGGGCACAAGCGACGTGCTTTACCAGCAGAACCATTATGGGATATGGCGCTCGGCCGATGGTGGTCGAAGCTGGGACGACCGGACCAAAGGGTTGCCGTCGACCTTCGGCTTTCCGATCCGCGTTCATCCGCGCGATCCGAATACGATTTGGACGATGCCACTCAACGGCGACATGGCCGGACGTTTTCCACCCGATGCAGCCGCAGCCGTCTGGCGGTCACGCGACGGCGGCCAAAGCTGGCACGCGATGCGCCAAGGTCTGCCGCAGGAGGGCTATTTCTTCACTGTGCTCCGTCAAGCGATGGCTGGTGACGAGCGCGATCCAGCGGGAATCTATTTCGGCACAAACAGTGGCTCGGTCTTCGCGAGCCTCGATGAAGGTGAGAATTGGCAGGAGATCGCACGTCACTTGCCAACGATACTCGCGGTCGAGGTACTCGAAC
>JBAUCK010000309.1:0-3046 GCA_049677525.1 Xanthobacteraceae bacterium | reverse complement strand
ATGTGTTCCAGGAAGGACGTCACAAACGGATCGCTGGCATTGCCCAGAACGCCTACGCGGCGTGCCGTTGGTATGATTTCCCGGATCAGTTCGAGGCTTTTGGCCGCCAGTTCATCGTTGGCGGCAGACAATCCTGTGATGTTGCCGCCGGGCCGTGCCAGGCTTGCGATGAACCCTAACGCAAGGGGATCGCCGGCCGGCGCCATTACGATGGGGATGTCGCGCGTTGCGTTCTTCGCCGCCATGATGGCCGGCGTCTGGGAAGCCACGATCACGTCGACTTTGCTGCGAACCAGCTCCGCCGCCAGCTCGGGAAGGAGATTTGCCCTTCCTTCCGCCGATCGCATCTCGATCTGAATAGTCTTGCCTTCAATATAACCAAGATCACGAAGCGCTTGCTGGAACGGACCCAGGACTTCCGAACCGGCGACCAGAAGGACGCCGATACGAGGCATCTTCGTTTGCTGTGCACGCGCGCCGTGCGGCCACACGACCGCTGCGCCAATCAGCGCGATGAACTCGCGGCGTCTCATGGGATCCCTCAAGGCCGAGGCTCGCACCCTATCACATTACTAAGTGAGAGCTGTGCTGTTGGTCTCAGGCACTGGACTGTCCATGTTCGCTTGCGTCGCAAGTGACCGATTTGCCGCAGCTGGGCCACGTCCGTTTATCCCCCGACAGCGACCAAATCGCTGCGCCGCATTAAGTGATGCGACGGGCCAAAACCACGCACCCCAGCAAAAGGACACCTCTATTCGATCACCTGGCGAACAATTGCGCTTCGAATTTCAGATGGGATTGTGCCGTAAAAGCGCTTGAACGTCCGGTTGAAGTAGGACAAGTCACCAAAACCAGCTTCGAACGCTATCCAGGCAATGCTCCGGTCATCCCACCTTCGATCACTTAACATACTGTGCGTGCGCGCGAGTCGGCGGGCGAGAACGAATTGCGAGAATGAAGTTCCTTCGCCCTCAAAGAGTTTGCGAATATAGCTGTCCGACACCTTCTGGCGCCTTGCAACGACATTAGGTGAAAGGTCGCTGTGCGAGAGGTGCGCTTCGATGTCGCTCTTGATGGCGCGTAGCCGAGCCACACGTATGCCGCGACCCTCGGCAGCCGCGGCTGCGTCGCGCGTTGCCCCAAGAGTGACGGCGATGAGATCACAAAGTTGGGTGATCACTAACTGCCGCATCTCCGGCATTGCGATTGCTGGATCGTCGAACAATGCATCTACGTAATTCCTCAGTAGGTTCAACATACCCGTGCCGCGCGGAATCCGACATAACACGGAATCATCGATATTGCGCACAAGTGGACTAAGTGACGTGCGGGGTAGTCGGATGACGCGATGGTCCACAGGGCTTGGTCGGCTGATAACCCGCGAGGCCGAGTAGCTGAGTAGCATGGCGTCGCCATCTTGGAGCACGACCTCGCCGCGGCGCCCCGCAACGGTGCTGACGCCACCCAGGTTCATGTGAAAAGTGAAGTCGTCCTTGCCGTCGCCGTTGTCCTGACAGGTGTGTTCGTGACGGACACCCTGCACCACTCCGGATAGGAGGCCGAGGTCGGGAAACTTGCGGATCGCAAAGTCGAGATGACACGCAAGGTTCGGCATCGGCTCGAACGACACCCAGGTCAGACCGCGCTCGTGGAGCGACCGCACGGCGCCACTATGCGCGTGCACATGCAAAACATCTGCGGCACGAGTCATGCTGCGCCCTCATCGCGCTCCGGCCTTGGAGCACCATCACACGTCAATGTAACAACCGCCACCGAGTCCCGTCCAGTCCTAGCGGCCTTGCCGCCATATCCAAGTCATGCGGAGGAGAACAGCACTACGCTGTCGTTCGAATTCGGAGGATGCCATGAAGCTTTTCCGCCGCGAGTTCTTGCATTTGATCCCTGGGGCCGCCGTCGTCGCAGCTTCCCGCTTGGCTTGGGCACAGGAGCCACCACAACGCGTGCGAGTCGCAACGGGCTTACTCGCGACATGGCAAAGCACCGCATGGCTCGGAGCCGAAGCCGGTCTCTTCAGGAAGCGGGGGATCGACCTAACTTTGCCGGCCCTCGCCGTTGGCGGTCCGCAGGCTGCCGCAGGGCTCATCAGCGGCGACTGGGAGTTCGCCCATACCGGAACCCTGCCCGTCGCCGAAGAAGTCCTCAAAGGCAACGACATCGTGATTCTGGCAACGCCCACGTCGGAGTTCACCAACTCGTTTATCATGACCAGGGAGGAGATCACTCAGCTGGCACAGTTGAGCGGAAAGAAAGTCGGCATATTGACCGAGACTGGCCAGACCAGCGTGGCGACCCGAATCACAGTCGAGAGGGCAGGAGCCACGGCGAGTTACGTGCCCCTGATCAAATTCGATCGCATCTATGCCGCACTAGCAGCCGGAGAAATCGATGGTGGCGCGCTGCCGATCGATCTGCGCTTTACCGGCCAAGTTCGCTACGGTTGGAACGCATTTCCCATAAACGAATTTGGTACGCCGTCTATCTTCGCGAGCACGCGCAAGCTGATCGCGTCTAATCGCGAACTCGTGATGAGCGTCATGCAAGGTTTCGTCGAGACGATCCATCTGTTTAAGACGCGACCTGACATCGTGATACCCCTGCTGCAGCGCTATCTGAACATCGAAGATCGAAAAGCAGCGGAGGATCTGTATGCTTTCCATGTGCCGGTGTTTCAAAGGGTTCCGCGGCCATCATTTCCCGGAATGCAGACATTGCGCGAACTGCTTGCTGCAAAATATCCCGCCGCGGCGTCGCTCAAGGAGTCCGAGATTGCCGATCCTTCTTTCATCGATGAGCTTGAGCGAGACGGATTCATAGACCGGCTATATGCAGCCGATAGGAAATAGAATGGAGAAGATACCCTGTCCGTTTTCGCAATGCGGCAACTGACGGCGACGAACATCCGCCTTGGGCCACGTGTGGACGGCGCCCTGGCAAGAGCTTTTTTTGACGTAGCTGCAGCATTGGTCGGGTGCGGTCACGTGTCCGGCCTGTTGATGCGGCGGGTACGGCCGCTGGCCCTAATGCT
>JBAUCK010000308.1:0-2946 GCA_049677525.1 Xanthobacteraceae bacterium | reverse complement strand
GGGGTGCTCCTGCTGTGGCTCGGCCCCGCGCACGGCATTTTGCTCAATACGCTGTTCTATCTGCCGCTCGTGCTGTGGCTGGTGAAAGCGCTTTACGGTCCAAAATTCCGCGCCGGCGGCTCGGCACCGCCGCGGGCGGTGCGGGGGCTCGCCGACATCGTGCAGACGGCACGCGATATCGCGGCGCATCCGGTCATCATCGCGATGACGCTTTTAGCCGGTGCATCGTCATTTTTGTCGGCAATGCCTATAGCGCGCAAATGCCGGGCTTCGCGCAGGACCTCGGTCACGGCGACCCGGGCATGTCGTACAGCATGTTGTTGGCCGCCGACGCCGCGGGAGCGCTGGTTGCCGGCATCGCGCTCGAGGGCAGGGCGCTGTTGCCGCCGAAGGCGCGCACTGCGATCATTCTCGCCATGCTGTGGTGCGTTGCGCTCACAGGCTTCGCGCTTGCCAAGAGCTATCCGTTGGCGCTGATGCTCTTATTCACGGCGGACTTCTTCGAATTGTCGTTCAACGCCATGGCGCAGACACTGGTCCAGGTGAATGCGCCGGTCGACATCCGCGGCCGGGTGATCGGCCTGTTCAACATGGCAAGTCTCGGCTTGCGCGCCTTCAGCGGCGTATCGGTCGGATTGCTCGGCAGCTTCATCGGCGTGCACTGGTCGCTCGGACTGTCTGCATTTGTCATACTCGCGATCGCGAGTTGCCTGCTGGCGCTGCCTTAGAGCGATTGGCGACGACGGCTGCTTATCTCGCCAGGCTTTCGAGATATTGCGCCATAGCGGCGTCGCCTTCCGGCGGCGCCCAGTCGGCGAATTCGTTAGGCCGATAGGGGCCGGGCTTGACCTCGAGCAGCATGGTGCCCCTGTCGCGTATTTGGACCCAGTGCCATGTGCCGATGGCGATTTGCACGACCGGGGACTTATCGCTCATCGCGACGCGTCCCGTCACTTAGTCCTGTGCGTCGAACTTGAGCAGATCGCTGCCGCCGCGCAGCGCGCCAGGATTTCTCATTGCTCGCTGTGCCGATGCGGACGAACATAGGTTCCGGGCTCCAGCGCGATCACCATGCGCTGGACCGGATCGTGATGACCGCCATGCAGCAGCAGATGCGCGCGCTTGCGCTCGCTCGATGCCGCTTTGCCTAAAAGTTCGGCGATCGCCATAGCGTCGACCACTTGAATATTGGGATCGGATCCATTGCTGTTGCCGTCGTTCATCGTCAGCCCCGGTCGTGCTCAGGTCCGACGCCCGATGCGTCGCCGATTTGTGATAATCCCGTAGTATCGGCGCGGAGAATGCCGTAGCGAGATTTTGTGGCAAACACGCGCGGATGTGGCGGCCTCGTTGTGCCCGCCCGCAATCTCATGTAGGACCGGCGCGCCAATAAGCGGAAAAGCACACATGTCGAAGCAAGAGATGCGTGACGAGGCCGAACGTCTCGTGCGAGAGGCGATGGAGCGGAAAACCGTGACCATCAAGCACGGCGATACCCGCATCGAAACCAAATGCGGCAAGTGCGGCGCGCCAAACCGCGTTTCGGCAACGCCGGGGCAAACCCGGGTGCCCTATACGTGCAAGGAATGCGGCGCCAAACAGGTGACGCTGTAATCGAAGTCGCGGCAAGCGCGGCGCGCCAGCTAGCCGCCCGGCAGTCGGCGAGCAGGCCACTATTGTCCTCTTTTCTTCAGGAGTTCATCGCGCTGCTTGACCAGCCGGTCGAGTTCTTCGTTTTGCTGCGCGATCCGATCGGCATTGCGCGCTTCGTCGCCGGCACCCGAATTGGCGGCGGCTTGTTCGATAAGCTGCCGGATATTGTCGCGGATAATGGCGATGCGGTCTTCCAGTTCGGGAAGCGAAAGCGAACTGCCGTTGCTCATTGGAGTGTCCTCGGGCCGGGCCGGTGCGCAAGAAGCGAGATCACTAGCTTTACTCTGATGCTCGGTGCTTTCAAGGCCGCCTAATTGAGCGCGCCGCGTCTTCGTCCGCTCTTATCCAGAAAGCGGACGCGGACCTGTGTCACGGCCATCTGTTAGCGGCGATATTTCGCGACGGAAGAAGCGAACTGAGGTGCCGTATTCTAGGTCTTGGGCTAATAAGCGCGGAACCCGCACTCTGAAATCGTTGACGCACAATGAATAACCCGTGGCTGACGATCCCTCTGGAAGACTATGAAGGCCACATGGCATCGCCGGACGTGGGGCAAGCCAAGATGCTCGCGAACGAGTTCGAAGAGCTACTAAAGACCTACGCCCCAACCTCGGCGGCGCTCATCGGCTGTGCTGGGGGCAATGGCTTTGAAGAGGCTGCCAAGGCAGGCGTTACGCGCCTTGTCGGTCTCGATATAAACACGCATACATCGCAGATGCCAAGGCGCGCCATGCTGATCGGATGATGGGCCTAGAACTCTATTCCGCCGACATCGAGGGAGACATGCCGGAGTTGCGGTCTGTCCACATGGTCTTCGGGGCTTTTGTTTTCGAATATGTGGACATCGCCAAAGCGTTGAAGAACCTGCGCGGCATTTGCCTATCAAATGGAATTCTTGCCGCCCTTTTGCAGTTACCAAAGGAAGGGGCGGCGAACGTTTCGCCATCGCCTTTTGTGACACTGAAGGAGCTGAACTCGATCATGCGGCTGGTGCCACCGGGATGATTTCCGCAAGGTCGCGGAAGGGCTGGGGTTTGGCTTTTTTCCCAAACATCACCCTTGAGTCTGGAAAGCAGTTTTCCTTGCAGCTCTTCAAGCTATCTGAGCCAACACTTGACTGAGTGGTGAACTGGCCCGGAATTTCGGACGGCAACCGTCGGGTGCGGTGTCCGCTATGGGTCATGTGTGGACGGCGCCTTGGCAAGAACTTTCTGACGTTGCTGCAGCATTGGTCGGGTGCGGTCATGTGTCCGGCCTGTTTGTGCGGCCGATATGGCCGCTGGCCATAATGCT
>JBAUCK010000307.1:0-19696 GCA_049677525.1 Xanthobacteraceae bacterium | reverse complement strand
AGGTCGTGCCGGCGAAGTCGTTGCGGAACAGGCCGCGGCGCTACAGCTCGGGCACGACGAATTGCACGAAATCCTCGTAGGTCCCCGGCACATGCGTCGCGGAGAGCACGAAACCATCGCACGCCGGCGCCGTGAACCATTCTTCCAGGCGGTCGGCGACTTCCTTGGGGCCGCCGACAATGGCGTTGTGAACGCGGCCGCGGCCGCTGATCTGGATGAAGTCGCGCACGGTCCGGTTCGGCTTCACGCTCGTCACCCGATCGCGAATGCCTTGCAGGCCTGACATGCTCGCAAGGTCTTCCGCGGTAAAAGCCTCGTCCATGCCCTTCCTGGCGAAATCGAAATTGAGTGTCTCCGACAGCAGCGACAACGCATCGATCTCAAGCGGCAGCTTCTCGATCTCGGCCCATTTGTCTTCAGCCTCGCTCTTGGTCGCCGCCGCCACTGTGTTGACGAGATGCGTGATCTTGACGTCGTCGGGATCGCAGCCGAAGCGCACCACCTCGACAAAGGTGATCTCCCCCCAGCGCGCGCCGAAGCTCTTGCCGCGGCCGCTCGATCCTGCCTGGATGAGAACTGGATGCCCCTGGCCGAGCGCGGCACGGTAAACGGTCCGCGCGAGCGCAAATAGCGGCCCGCATAGTCGAGGCGATGCACCTTGTCAGGCCTGGCAAATAAGCCTGTGGCCTTGAACGATGGAGTCGTCTTCCCAGGCGTCCCAATGGCCGAGCACGATCTCCATGAATTCGTCGGCGCCGTCGTAGCGCAGATCGTGGCCTAGCACCTCGTCGCGCCCCATATTCTGCGCCTTCATTGAGCGAGGTGACGACGTTCCAGGCCGCGCGACCTTGCGTCATCAGGTCGAGCGTGGCGAACACCCGCGCGACATGGAACGGCTCGTAATAGCTCGTCGAATAAGTGGCGCCGAGACCGAGCCGCTCGGTCGCCATACCGAGCACCGTGAGAACGGTGACGGCGTCGAGCTTCACGCAGCGGATGCCATGCTTGACGGTATGGCCGTGATCGCGCCCATACATGTCCGGCATCGACAGGCGGTCGTCGAAGAAGCCGAGGTGAAACCTGCCGGCTTCGAGCACGCGGCCGATATGGCGATAGAAGTCCGGCGACCAACTGTCGGTGCGCGATTGGCGATGGCGCCAGGAGCTTGCCAGATTGGTACAGTTCTGCGCCTGCAGAAAGCCGACCATGATCATCTGGCGCATCGGCAAGTCCCCGGGCCGCCCGCGCCGCGCGGCAGCGGGTCGAGCCGCAGGAGGATGACGAATTCGCTAGCGGCTGTCGAGATTGGACGCTTGCGTCACGTTGCGCGGCAGCGCAGTCGGCACCGATCCGACCGGCACGGGTGCGACGAAGCCGCCGGCCGCGGCGTCGGCGAGTGCGTTACGGTCGAGCGACTCATCGTGCTTGTAGACGTCGTCGCGGAATTCGACCGTACCGTCACGCGTCACCCAGCCAGTGAGATAGACCCAGGCTACCGGAATCTTGTGCGGCAGATTGACGATCTTGGTCTGGCCGGTCGCGATCTCGCCATCGATCGCGGCGCGATCCCAGCCTGCAGGTCCGTCCTGCAGAACCCAGGCGGCGAGATCGCGCACATTGTCGACGCGCGTGCAGCCATGCGAGTCGAAGCGATAGTCGTCGCTGAACAGCTTTCGCGTATCGGTATCGTGCATATAGACCGAATACGGATTGGGCATATCGATCTTGAGATTGCCGAGCGCGTTCCAGTTGCCGGCATCCTGGCGCACGGTGAAATTCGGCGAACGGTTCATTGACCAGTCAACGCTGCTTGGGCTGACTTCCTCATCATGTGCGCCTAGAAGGCGCATATGCATGCGGCTGAGGTAGCTCGGATCCGTTCTCATGTGTCTCGCGATCTCGGTCTTCGTGATCGAGAGTGGCACCGTCCAGGTCGGATTGAGGTCGACTGCGGTGACATAGGCGCTGAGCGTCGGCGACGGCTTGTCGATCTTGCCGACGATGACGCGGTAACGGCGCTCGACCTTGCCGTTGGCGACAGCTTCGACGAAGGCCGCCGGAATGTTCACCACCACGTAGCGCTCGCCGAACAGGAAATCCATGCCGAGGAGACGCTCGAGCGACGCTTCGAGCTGCTTGATGCGGTCGCCGACTGGGACGTTCATCGCCTTCAAGGTCTGCGCGCCGACCGTGCCGGTGGCGTCGAGCCCGTGGCGCAGCTGCAATTTCTTCACGCCAGCGACGACTGCGGCGTCGTAGCTGTCGCCCGCCTCCGCGCTCGCCGGCATGTCATCGGTGATGACCAGACGCTTCCGCAATAGCGCGACGTCAGGGCCGCTCGCGCCTGGTACAAGCTTGGCATCCGCCGGCAGGCTCGGCCAGCCGCCGCGCACCTGGATCGCCGAATAGCTGAGCAGCATCTGCTTGATGCGCAGATAGGTGCCATCGTCGAAGACGGGATCGGAGCCCAATGCGAGCTCCGCGGCCGTGCGCGATTCCGGCGTTGAAGCGACGGCCGGCGCGGGCTTGACGGGTTTTGCGGCCACGCCAGGTTTTGCAGGAAGCGGTTGCGGCTTGCCCGGCATAGCCTGTGGCGGCCGTGGCGGAGTGGCAGTTTGCGCCAACGCTGGGCCCGCCGCGATTGCGAAAACGGCGCCCGCGACAAAAATGGCTCGCATCAGATCGCCCCCTCCCGGCTGGAACGAAAGTACCAAAGCAGCTTCCAGCCGATTCTGCTTAATTCTTTGTCGCTTTCACGACCGCTTCGGTTCGAGACGACCGCGATCGAATAGGCGAGCGACAAAGCGCGCCGGTATCGCCGCACCGTCGCGTTACGGAAAATGTCCGTAGCGCTCGGCTTAAGCCTGCGGCTGCGGCTCCATCGGCCCTTCGGGGCGCGGCGGACGGTTGCGGCCGGCGCCGGCCGTCGGCACAGTCGAAGCGCGCGGCGTCGCCTCGATCGCCGACTCGCGGTTCGGCTTCTTGCCCATGATCAGGTCTTTGATCTCGTCGCCGGTGAGCGTCTCGAATTCGAGCAAGCCCTTGGCCAGCGTTTCGAGGTCGGCGCGCTTCTCGGTGAGGATCGTCTGCGCTTCGTTAAAGCCCGCTTCGACCAGCCGCCTGATCTCGGCGTCGATCTTGCGCGCGGTCTCTTCGGAAATGTTTTGCTGGCGCGCCACCGAATAGCCGAGAAACACTTCTTCCTGGTTCTCGCCATACGCGACCGTGCCGAGCGTCTCGGACAGCCCCCAGCGCGTCACCATCATGCGCGCGAGCTTGGTAGCCTGCTCAATATCGGACGCCGCACCCGAAGTAACGCGCTCGCGGCCGAACACCAATTCCTCGGCGACTCGGCCACCCATCATGATGGCGAGCCGCGACGTCATCTGCTCGAGCGACATCGACAGCTTGTCGCGTTCCGGCAGTTGCATGACCATGCCGAGCGCGCGGCCGCGCGGAATGATCGTGGCCTTGTGCACCGGATCGGTCGCCTTGACGTTGAGCGCGACGATGGCGTGGCCGCCTTCGTGATAGGCGGTGAGAAGTTTTTCTTCCTCCGTCATGACGAGCGACTTGCGCTCGGCGCCCATCATCACTTTGTCTTTGGCGTCTTCGAATTCGCTCTGCGTGACCATGCGCTTGTTGCGCCGGGCCGCCATCAAGGCCGCTTCGTTGACGAGATTCATCAGATCGGCGCCGGAAAAGCCCGGCGTGCCGCGCGCGATGGTTTTCAGATTCACGTCCGGCGCCAGCGGCACCTTGCGCACATGCACTTTCAAAATCTGCTCGCGGCCGATGACGTCCGGGTTCGGCACCACGACCTGCCGGTCGAAACGACCGGGACGCAGCAGCGCCGGATCGAGCACGTCAGGCCGGTTGGTCGCCGCGATCAGGATGATGCCTTCGTTCGCTTCGAAGCCGTCCATCTCGACCAGCAACTGATTGAGCGTCTGTTCGCGCTCGTCATTGCCGCCGCCGAGGCCGGCGCCGCGATGGCGGCCCACCGCGTCGATTTCGTCGATGAAGATGATGCAGGGCGCGTTCTTCTTCGCCTGCTCGAACATGTCGCGCACGCGGCTCGCGCCGACGCCGACGAACATCTCTACGAAGTCGGAGCCAGAAATGGTGAAGAACGGCACGTTGGCCTCGCCGGCCACCGCGCGCGCGATCAACGTCTTGCCGGTGCCGGGCGGACCGACCAAGAGCACGCCGCGCGGAATGCGTCCGCCGAGCCGCTGGAATTTTGCCGGGTCGCGCAGGAACTCGACGATTTCCTGGAGGTCCTGCTTGGCCTCGTCGACGCCCGCCACGTCCTCAAAGGTGACGCGGCCATGCGCTTCGGTCAAAAGCTTGGCGCGCGATTTCCCGAAGCCAAGCGCCTTGCCGCCGGCGCCTTGCATCTGGCGCGAGAGGAATATCCAAACGCCGATCAGCGCGACAAAGGGCAGCCAGGAAATCAGCAGCGAAACGAACCACGGTACATTGTCGGTCTGCGGCCGCGCCGTGATCGACACGTTCTTATTGTAAAGGCGTTGCACCAGCGACGGATCGGTCGGCGCATAGGTCTGGAACGTGCGGCCATCGGCGAAGGTGCCGTGAATGTCAGGACCTTGGATGAGCACGTCGCGGACATGGTTCTGATCGACCTCGGTCAGAAGTTGCGAGAACGAAATGTCCTGCGATGTCGTGCGCTGGCCCGGATTCTGGAACAGGGTGAATAAAGCCAGAAGCAACAGGACAATAATGACCCACAAAGCGAAATTGCGCAGATTGGCGTTCATTTCGTGTCCTTGACCCCCGTCTGAGCAAGCCCGGCGGGATAAATGCGTGGCTGCAAATCGTGGCCGCTTCACGTCCCAGATCAAGGGAATGTAGGCGTCACACTGCCCCCTGCCAAGGGAACCCGCGCAGCCATCGGCCCAATATATCGCTAATTCGTAAAGCGCCCCTTGAGGCGGATTTTGCGGCGCTGTTTGCGGTCTTGGCGCGTGGCGCGGTTGCGGTTCCGCCGGGCCGGCGCGCGTTCGACGGTGAGCCTGTCTTTGTCGAGCGTGATCTGAGCCCCGGCCAGCGTTCGCCGCAGCCGAGAATAGGTCAGCCGAAGCGCGCCGTAGAGGACTTCGAGTTTACCAAGCTCGACCGGCCCCTCGTCGCCGGTATGGGCCACCGCACGGCCGAGCAGACGCAGAGCCACCTCGGCCGGTAAATCCGCGAACTGCGCTGTCGCAAAAGTGATCGGGCCGCGCTCCGGCCAAGGGCCCGGCGCGAGCGCCGCGCGCGCCGCCCTGACGGCAAATTCGATTGCGGCTTCGGCGCGCCGCACCCGCGCCGCGAGCCGCGAGAACCCGCGCGCATCAAGCCCTTCTCGCGCAAGCTCCGGCATCAGGCGGCGCAGCCGCGCCCGCGTGAACCGAGGATCATGGTTGCTCGGATCTTCGCTGAAGCCGATGCGCTCGGCCTTTAGCGTCGCCACCAGCCGCGCTTTCGGCAAATGAAGCAGCGGACGCACCAGGAAAAGCGAAGTCCGCCCGCCGATCGGCAGCGGCGAAGCATGTGCCATGCCGGCCAAGCCGACGAGGCCGCTGCCGCGCGCAAGGCGGAACAAAATCGTCTCCGCCTGATCGTCGAGCGTATGCGCGGTCAGGATATGGACGTATCCGGCACGCGCCGCAATGTCCGCCAAGAGCCGGTAACGCGCGATGCGGGCTGCCTCCTGCAGACCGGATTTCGGTTTCCTACCGCGCCAGTGCAAAGTGCGATGCGCGACGCCAAGATTTTTCGCGAGCCGCTTGACCGCGACTGCCTCGCGCGCCGCTGCGGCGCGCAGGCCATGGTCGACAGTGACCGCGATGAGTTTCGGCGCACGCTTGAGCCGTTTCGCCCAGCGCGCGGCGAGGACCAACAGCGCCGTCGAGTCGGGACCACCGGAAACGGCAAGAATCAACCCGCGCGCATTTTCCAGACCTCTGAACACAACATTCGCTTCATCGTCGCGAACGGCTTGTTCAGCAGTGGGCACGCTTCTGTTCCCGGTCCACGTTCTGCTTCACCGCCGGCGAAGCCTTCGGATATTTGCGCAAGACTTCGCCGAGCGACGCGCAGGCAGCTTCCTTTTCGCCGAGCGCCGCGAGCGACTGGCCAAGCCGCATCAGCGCCTCCGGCGCGCGCGCGGTGGTTTCGTATTTGGTCGAGACCGCCAAAAAGGACTCGGCGGCTTCGCGATAATGCTTATCCTGAAACAGCGCTTCGCCGAGCCAATATTGCGCCTCGGGCGTCAGGCGGTCGCTCGGATATTTTTGCAGAAAATCGCGCAGCGTCTGTTCGGCAGGGCCGTAGTCCTTGTGCAGCACATAGCCATAGCCGAGGTCGAATTCGTCTTTGGGCGTATTGCTGGGCGACAACGAGGCCTGCATGGCGCCGGTCGAATTCGGGCTGATCGGCGGCGGTGGCGGCAGTGGACCACCCTGCTGACCGTTCTGCGCGCTATCGGACGGCGAAGATAGATCGAGCGGCGCTCCGGGCTGACGCGGCGCGGGCGTGTTGTAAACCGGGGGCGGAGGCTCTGCAGCTGCAACGCCCGGAGCGCCGAGCTGGCGCGGCGCTCCCGCCGCACTGGGATTGGCCGAGGGATCGAAGGCGTCGCCGTGACGGCCGGGCGATGCCGTCTGGTCAGGCGGCGGCCCGGCAGCTTCAGCCCCCGCAATCGTGCCCGGAGCACCGAGTGGAGCACCTGGTGGCGGATATTGCGGCGGCGGCGGCGAATATTGCGGCTCGGACGACGGCGTGTAGGTCTGAGGCGGTGAATACTGCGCCGTCGCCGCGGGAGCCGAATATTGCTGATTTGGCGACGCTGGATATTGCGGTGGCGAATATTGCTGCTGGGCCTGCGGCGCCGGCGCATATTGCGGGCCGGGTCGCGCTTGTGCGGTGTTTGCTGCGCCCCCCGGCCCTTGCTGCATTTGTTGCAATTGCTGCTGGAGCTGCTGGTTGCGGTGCTGCAATTCTTCGACGGTGCCAGTGAGATCGCGGACCTGGGCCTGGAGTTGGTCGATGCGCATCAGCATGTCGGATTCCGACACCTGCGCGTGAGCTGCGCTGGCCCACAGCATGCCCGCAAGCGCGAGCAAGGAAACGGAGCGGATCATCGCTTTCGACATTTTCCGTAGGCCCCGGCCGCTACCATACTGCGCCCTGCGTCCAAATTGTGACTGTGGCCGGATGACGGCCGCTTGCCGCCCGCATCGTGACCTGCCGCCCTCCTGCCCTGCCCCGATCACTCCGCGGGCTGAATGCGCGGGGTCTTACGTGACGCACGCCATTCCTCCAAGCGCTGAATGACCACGAACAGCGACGGCACGAATAGAACGGCAAGGCAGGTCGAGGCAATCATGCCGCTGAACACGGTGAGGCCGATCGATTTGCGGGCGCTGGCGCCGGCGCCGCTGGCGATCACGAGCGGCGCGACGCCGAGGATGAAAGCGAATGACGTCATCAGGATCGGCCGGAAGCGCGCGCGGGCGGCGTCCACTGCCGCTTCGACAATGGGCTTGCCGTCGCGGATGCGATGCTCGCGCGCGACCTCGACGATCAAGATGGCATTCTTGGCCGAGAGCGCGATGAGCAGGATCAGGCCGATCTGGGTGTAGAGATTATTGTCGATGCGCAACCCTTCGAGCACCAGGACCGGACCGGTCAGCGCCAGCGGCACCGACAGGATCACGGCGAGCGGCGCGTACCAGCTCTCGTATTGCCCGGCGAGCACTAGATAAACCAGCAGCATCGCCATCGCGAACACGAAATACATCTGATTGCCGACGATCTTCTCCTGATACGACATCGCAGTCCATTCGCTGCCCGAACCCGGCGGCAGGGTCTTTGCGGCATTCTCTTCCATCAGATGGATCGCTTGGCCGGACGAGAAGCCAGCGGCCGGCAGACCGACGATGGTCGATGACGGGTAGAGATTGTAGAGGCTGATCAGCGGCGGCCCGACGACCGGCGCGACTTTCAACAGCGTGCCGAGCGGGATCATATTGCCCTGCCGGTTGCGTACCGAAAGATTGTCGATATCGCGCTGCCGCAAGCGAAATTGCGCATCGGCTTGGGCATAAATCTGGAACACGCGGCCGAATTTATTGAACTGCCCGACATAATCGGAGCCCAAATAGGTAGCGAGCGTCGAAAAGACGTCATTGACCGGCACGTGCACGGTCTCTGCCTTGACGCGATTGACCTCGATGCGCAGTTGCGGCGCCGTAGCGCGGAACGACGTGGAGACGCGCTGCAACGCCGTCTGCGATTGCGCATTGGCGACCACGGCATTTGTCATGCTTTGCAGTTTCTCGAAGTCCGTGCTGCCGTCACGCAATTCGACCTGAAACGAAAAGCCACCGGCATTGCCGATACCCTGGATCGGCGGCGGCGGCAGAACGTTGACGAGGCCGTCGATGGATTTAAGCGCCGGCGTGAGGCGGCCGACGATCGTGCGCAAGTCGTCGCGCTGGCTCCAGTCCTTGAGCACAACGTAAGCAACGCCGGCATTGGCCAAAGTCGCGCTATTGTCGAGAACGGAAATTCCGGAGATCGCGATAACGTCGGCGACACTCGGGTCCTTGCCGGCAATCGACGACACTTGATCGAGGGCCCCTTTGGTGCGCTCGAGCGAAGCCCCATCCGGGAGCTGAACGCCGACCAGCAGGTAGCCCTGATCCTCGATCGGCAGGAAGCCGGTCGGCACGCGCGACAACCCATAGAACGCAACCGCCATGACCGCGAAGGCGATCAGCGCCATCAGGCCGGCATGCGCCGCCATGTGGCCGATCAGACCGGCATAGCGATTTTCCATGCGTGAATAGATCGCGTTGAACCCGCGGTAGAAAGCGTTGCGCTGCTCCTGTGGCACCGGCCGCCGCAGCCACATCGCCGACTGCGTCGGCTTCAGTGTGATGGCGTTAATGGCGGAGAGCAGCGCGGTCGCAGCGATAACGAGCGCGAATTGCGCGTACATGCGCCCGGTCAGGCCGGGCAGAAAGGCCGCCGGCAGAAACACCGACATCAGCACCAGCGTGATGCCGATGATCGGCCCGAGCAATTCGTTCATGGCGCGGATCGCCGCGTCATGTCCGCTCATGCCTTTCTCGATATTGCGCGCGGCGCCCTCGACCACGACGATGGCGTCGTCCACCACGATGCCGATCGACAGCACGATCGCGAACAAAGTGGAGAAGTTCACGGTGAAGCCGAGCGCCCACATCATCGCGAAGGCACCGATGATCGTGACCGGTACGGTGGTGGCCGGCACCAGCATGGCGCGCCAATCCTGGAGGAAAACCAGGATCACGATCAGCACCAGGACGGCCGCCTCGATCAGCGTCTTATAGACCTCGTGGATCGACGCCTTGACGAAGACCGTCGTATCGAACGGAACGGAGTACTCGAGGCCTTGCGGGAAGGCGCGCGCAAGTTCGGCCATTTTCGCCTTCACCACCTGCTCGACATTGAGCGCATTGGCGCCGGGCAATTGATAGATGCCGATGCCGGCGGACTGCTTGCCGCTCAGCGTGAAGGTCTGGCTGTAAGTTTGCGCGCCGAGTTCGACGCGGCCGACATCGCGGACCCGCGTGATCTGGCCGTTGTCGCCGGTCTTGACGATGACATTGGCGAATTGATCGGCGTCGGTCAGCCGGCCTTCCACATCGATGGCGTATTGGAAATCGATGCCGGGCGGCGTCGGCGGCATACCGACCTGACCCGCTGTCACCTCTTTGCTCTGATCCTGCAGAGCAGACACGACGTCGTTCGCGTTGAGGCTGCGCGCTTTGAGCTTTTCCGGATCGAGCCAGACCCGCATTGAATACTGACCGGCGCCGAACACGTTGACATTGCCGACGCCGGGCAGACGCGACAGCTCGTCGCGCAGATTGATGGTGGCGTAATTGGCGAGATAGAGGCTGTCGTAACGATTGTTCGGCGAGGTCAAGGTGACGAAGAGCAAGACCGCGGTGGAGCGTTTCTGCACCGTAACGCCCTGCGCCTGCACCGCTGCTGGTAGCGACGAGAGTGCGGCCGACACCCGGTTCTGCACCAGGATTTGCGCGGCATCGAGATCGGTGCCGATATTGAAGGTCACGGTGAGCGTATAGCTGCCGTCGCTGGCGCTCGTCGATTGCATGTAGATCATGTTCTCGACGCCGTTGACCTGCTGCTCGATCGGCAGTGCAACGGTGTCCATCAGCGTGCGGGCGCTGGCGCCCGGATAGCGCGTCGTCACCTGTACGGTCGGGGGCACGACGTTGGGATATTGTGCAATCGGCAGGTCATAGACCGCGACCGCCCCGATCAGGATCATCAGGATGGCGAGGACATTCGCCAGGACCGGGCGCTCGATGAAAAATTTCGAGATCATCGCCGGGCGGTCCGCTATTTCGCAGCCGTTGAGGGACTAGGCTCGGCGTCGACCTTCTGGCCCGGTATGGCCTGCATGATGCCGCCGATGACCACGCGGTCGTCCTTAGTGAGACCTTGGTTGATCACGCGCAGGTCGCCGACCGATTGTCCCGGCTCGACTTTACGCTGCTCGACAATATTGTTCTTGTTGACGACGAGAACATAACGGCCGGCTTGATCGCTGCCGATCGCAACGTCCGGCACAAGTAGCTCCGGACGCGGCTTGCCGGGAATGCGGATGCGCACGAAAAATCCCGGCAACAAGGTGCGATCGGCATTGTCGAGAACAACGCGCGCGGCCAGCGTCCCGGTCGAAGGATCGACCTGAGGCGCGACATAATCGAGCTTGCCTTGGTGCGGATAGCCATCCTCCGTTTGCAATCCGACCTCAACCGGCATCCCCAACAGATTTGCCGTCGACCGGCCCTGCTTGGCCAAAGCCTCACGCACCGCAATCACGTCGCGTTCGCTGGCGTTGAAGTTCACCCAGATCGGATCGAGCTGAACGATCGTGGATAAGGTCGTCGGCGTGTTGGCGCCAACGAGCTGGCCGATCGACACTTGGCGCGCGGTGACGACGCCATCGAACGGCGCGGTGACGTCGGTATAGCCGAGATCGATTTCGGCCTGCTGCTCATTGGCCTGCGACGATTGCACGTCGGCCTGAGCGGAATCGCGCGCCGCCAGCGCCTGGTCATAACTTACTTGGGCGGAGACCTGTCTCTGCAGAAGATCGGCTTGGCGCGCGAAATCCTGCTGCTTGAGCACCAGAGTGGCCTTGGCGCTGGTGACGGCGGCCTTGGCGGATTCCACTTTGAGCCTGTACGGCTCCGGCTCGAGGGTGAACAGCGAGGTGCCTTTCTTGACGAATTGACCGTCCGTATAGCTGATCGCCTGCACGAAGCCCTGCACGCGGGCGACGAGATCAACCGAATTGACGGCCGCGGCATTGCCGGTCTCGTCATAATAGGGCGCGACGTCTTGTTCCAGCGGCGCGGCAACCGTGACCTTGGGCGGCGGCGGCGCGGCATATTCATTTTTTTCGCCGCAAGCCCCAAGCCCCGCGGCAATAGCGAATGAAAGCGTAACGCGGACGAAACGAGTGGAGGCCATATCTCACACCCTCTGCAAATGGTCTGCAACAACGCAAGAGTAATAACGCAAGCAATACGGCTGCGTGACGGCCCGCGACAATCCAACTTCGCTCCAGTTGCGACGGCGTGGGAATCAGCGGACAGCACGCTTCTGCAAAAACCATGGCACGAAATGCAATCGGCGCTATCGCGGCGCCGATTGCATCGTTCTCGTGGTTGAGACCTACCGCGCTACGAGCTCTGTTCGAGCACGGTCACCGCGCGGCGGTTCTGCGACCAGCACGAAATGTCGTTACACAGTGCCACCGGCCGCTCCTTGCCGTAGGAAATGGTGCGCATGCGCTGCGCCGAGATGCCGCGCGACACCAGATATTGACGCACGGTCTCGGCACGGCGGGCGCCGAGCGCGATATTGTATTCGCGCGTGCCGCGCTCGTCGGCGTGGCCTTCGATCGTAAACGAGTAGCGGTTGTAGTTGTTGAGCCACTGCGACTGCTTGTCGAGCGTAGCGCGGGCCTGATCGGTCAGCTCCGAGGAATCGGTTTCGAAGAACACCCGGTCCCCGACATTGACGACGAAGTCCTGCTGGCTGCCGGGAGCCGCATTCCCGCCGGCCAGATTCTGGTCGTTGTTCTTGGCGCAGCCCGCTATCGCGAGCGTCGCAGCGATAACGGCCGCGAATTTGGCGCCGCGGAAGATGCTCGCCATGTTCATTCCGGTGCCTCCATACTTACCGAACTTACGTTGTGGCCGGACATGGTTGTCTTGAACGGACCTGTTGGTCTTTGAACCGGTCTAGCAGCGCCTTCGTTAAGCGAAGGTTCCGTCAACCTTGATGCGACCTTGCAAAAAAGCGCCAATCCCGATGATTCCCCGCAAAGCTTTTGCAATGGTTAATGCGGCCTCAATACGGCGACTGTATGGAACCGCGACCGCATCATGACAAGAGCGGCGACCAGGCCGGATCGGAGCCATAATTTGGCGTCGGAACCCGCTGATCGACGCGTCCCGAAATATCGATCGAGTAGAGCGACGGTCCCGAGGTCCCACCCGGATCGCGGAAGAACATGATGACGCGCCCGTTCGGCGAGAATGCCGGACCTTCATTGTGGAACCCTGAGGTCAGGATGCGCTCACCCGAACCGTCCGGCTTCATGACGCCGATGGCGAAAGCATCCGACGTCTGCTTGGTGAAAGCGATCCATTCGCCGGTCGGCGACCACACCGGCGTCGAATAGCTGCCGTCGCCGAAACTGATGCGCTGCGCCTGTCCGCCGGCCGCCGGCATGACATATATTTGCTGGTGGCCGCCGCGATCGGATTCAAAACAGATCTGGTTGCCGTCGGGCGAATAGCACGGCGCGGTGTCGATCGCTTGCGTATCGGTGAGCCGGGTCGTCGCCTTCGAGCGCAAGTCCATCACGAAGATGTTGGAATTGCTGCCCTGCTGCAAGCTTACGATGACGCGCTGGCCATCCGGAGAGAAGCGTGGCGAAAAGCTCATGCCGGGGAAATTGCCGACCACTTCGCGCTGGCCGGTTTCGATATTGTAGAGATAGACCTTCGGGTCGCCCTGGCCATAGGCCATATAGGTGATCTCTTGCGTCGAAGGCGAGAAGCGCGGGGTGAGCACGAGATCGTCGCCGCGGGTGAGATAGCGCACATTGGCGCCGTCCTGATCCATGATGGCGAGCCGCTTGATGCGCCGGTCGCCGGGGCCGGTCTCATCGACGAAGACGACGCGGCTGTCGAAATAGCCACCAAGCCCGGTGAGCCGCTCATAGATCGCGTCGGAGATGATGTGGGCGATGCGGCGCCAATTGTCCGGCGTGGTCAGATATTGCTTGCCGTCTAATTGTTGACCGGCGGACACGTCCCACAGCCGGAATTCGGCCTTGAGCCGCCCATCGTTCTGCCGCGTGATGGCGCCGTTGACGAGTGCCTGCGCATTGACGACGCGCCAGCTTTGAAATGTCGGCACGCTGTCGACGCTTGAAAGCGTCTCGGTATAGGCCGCCGGATCGATCGGCGTGAATAGACCGCTGCGCTTCAGATTAGCGGTGACGATCTGCGTGACGCCGTTTGCGGTGTCACCGTCGCCGGGCGTGCCCGCGATGAATTTCGGGATCGCGATCGGGATCGGCTGAAAGTTGCCTTCGGTGATTTGAAGTCGCGTTTGTGCAACGGCATAGCGCGATGACAACATCAGGCCGGCGGCGCCGAGCGCGAGAGCGCGCCGGCGCGTCAGCGAAAAAGCAGGCTTAGTGATCTCAGGTCTGGAAAACTTCATGACAAATGGATCGTCCGGTTAGCCGCCAAGGAGTTCGTGAGGATTAAAGTCGAGTTGTAGATCCTTCCACTGATCGTAATGCTCGGGTCTCAGCATGGTGAAAGGCTGGCACTGTAGCAACGCGCGCTTGGCGCTCTCGGCCAGCGCCGGACCGAGCGCCGACGGCGAGCCCTCGACGACGACGGGGGAAGCCGCCAGGGAGCCGTCCTGCCGCATCAGCACCCGCAGCGAGACATAGATATTGCTGTTGGCGTTGATCCCGGCCGGCGGATTCCAGCATTGGGACAAACGCGCTTTGAGCGCATCGATCTCGCTCTGGCTGAGCCGGGCCGACTGCGCTCCTGTCGCCACGCCGAGTGCAGCGACGTCGTTGATCTGTGAGGCTGCGGCAAGCTGGCGCTGCGGCGCGCGCTGGTCGAGCAGCTGCGCCACCTGATTAGCGTCGAATTTCGGCGATGTCGGCTTCTGCTGCACCGAATTGTCATTGGTCGTCTTGGCTTCCTTGGCCGCGTCCTTCTTCAGCAGATTGGCGATCTGGTCGGGCTTATAGTCCGGCGTCTTCGGCTTGTCGGCCTGTTTCTGATCGGCTTTCGGGTCGGGTTTGGGGTCGGCTTTCGCCTCCGGCTTGGGATCTGGCTTCGGATCCGGCGGCGTGGGATCCGATTTGGCTGCCGTTTTGGCGTCGGGCTTGGGCGTATCCTGCGCCGGACTGGACTTCGCGGCATCGGTCGTGATCGCGGGCTTGTTCAGGGCCTTGGGCGCGAGCTGATCGACCGACTTTTCCTGGTCCACCTTGTCGGCCAGCGGCTTCAGATCCGGGATTTTCAGTTGCGGGGCGTTTTTGACGCCCTTGGTCATTTGCGACAGATCCTTCTCAGAGACGATCTGGGTCGTGATCGTCTCCATCGGCGGCGAATTCATCGGCTGCGCCGAAATTGCCACCAGCGCAAAGCCGAGCGCCACCGCGTGGCTGACGCACGATATGGTCATCCCAGGCTTCATTGCCCGCTCTGCTCGACCTCGGTTATGAGCGCCACTTTGTGATAGCCGGCCCCGGAAATACGGCCCATCACACGCATCATGGTGCCGTAGTCAACCTTCTTGTCGCCCCGTACATAAATAAGCTCGTCGAGATTGCCGCCGCGGGCATCGATGATCGCCTTCAGCTTCGGGATCAGGTCGTCGAGCTGGATCTGCTCCTTCAGCAGAAACACCTGGCCGTCGCTGGTCACCGAAACGGTCAGCGGCTCGTTGTTCTGTTGCAGCGCCTTGGCCTGGCTCTGCGGCAGGTCGAGCGGCACGCCGACCGTCAGAAGCGGCGCCGACACCATGAACACGATCAACAGCACGAGCATGACGTCAACAAAGGGCGTCACGTTGATGTCGCTCATGACCGAGCGACGCCGGCCGCGCCTGCCGCGACCGCCGGCCGAGGCAACGCTCAGGTTGCTAGCCGCCATATCCCCGTCCTCACCCCGTCCAGGCCCCTAAGCTTTGGCGCGGCCCCATTTTACGCGCGCTCATCGATCTGCCGCGACAGGATCGCAGTAAACTCGTCGGCGAAGCCCTCTAGCCGCTGACCCTGCCGGTTTACCTCACTGGTGAACTTATTATAGAAAATCGTCGCCGGGATGGCGGCAACGAGGCCGATTGCGGTCGCAAACAGCGATTCGGCGATGCCGGGAGCCACCACCGCCAGCGAGGTGTTCTGCGAGGCCGCGATCGACTGAAAGCTCGTCATAATGCCGACGACGGTGCCGAACAGGCCGATAAAGGGGCCGGCCGAGCCGACCGTCGCCAGCACCAGAAGCCGCCGCTCCATATTCTCGACCTCGCGCGCGATGGCGACATTCATAACCTTTTCGATTCGCATCTGCAGGCCGGCGAAGGAGCGGGCATGGCCTTCGAGGCTCCGCTTCCACTCGCGCATGGCGGCGACGAACAAAGCGCCGGTCGAATGGCCCGGGTCGGCGGCAAGCGATTTATAAAGTTCTTCAAGGGATTGGCCCGACCAAAACGCCTCCTCGAAATGGTCGCCGGAACGGCGCAGCCGGGCGAACAGCAGGGTCTTGTCGATGGCAATCGCCCAGACCCAGACCGAGCACAGCAAGAGCCCCGCCATCACCGATTCGACGACCCAATGGGCGTGCAGGAACAGGTGAAACAGCGAGAGATTGGACGACGTCAAAGGCGCGACTTGGGCGACGTCGGCTGGGTTCATGGAACGTCCTTTCGGCGATCCGACCGGGAGGGTCGAAAGCAAGGCCAAGCGAAACCATGACCGAGGCCGCACGTCGCTGGCGGTGCCTTGCGGCTACTATAGTGTCATGACAGGCCGCCGCTTCGTGCGAACCGACCAAAACCCATATTTTGCGAGGACCCGGGCCGGCCCGTCACCGGCGGCCCGTAATCATTCGCGAAACTTGACCAAACTAGGGCGCAACACCGGTCGTTCGCAGCTAACGAAGCCCGACTATGCTTAACATGGCGTTAATGCCGCAGATGGCCTGAGGAGCGAATCTTCGGCCCTGATCTGTGCCTCATCAGCCGTTCGCGCGGAAGCACAAAAAAAGCCGCCCACCTCGGCATGAGATGGACGGCTTCATCTGTGACCGGACAAGCCGGCAGGCAAAGGCTCAAGTCTGCGGCGCCGGCGGCGTGGCTTCCGGATTTTGCGGCGGGCGATTGCGCCGCTCGGCCATGAACTGATCGAACTCTTCGCGGTCCTTGGCGAAGCGCAGCCGCTGCAGGAACTCCTTGAACTCGTGCTGCTCCTCTTCGAGCCGCTGCAGGGTTTCGCTGCGATAATCGTCGAAGGCGCGGTTGCCGCTCGATGACGGCGCCCACCAATCGCCGCAGCCCGAATAGCTGCGCATGCGGTCCATCTTGGCGTGCATGCGATCCATTTTGCTCTGCCAGCGGCTCATGCCGTTGTGACTCCAGCATCCCATTCGTCCGCTCCCAATCAAGAAAGCGAGGACCGCCAGCCCAAGCGGCCACCACCAGACAAAACTGAGGATCATCATGACGATCCAGGCTGGTTTTCCGAATTCATCGAGTCGTGCTGCGATGGGCATGACGATCTACCTCGCGTGTGAATGTAAATAACATTTACATTCACTTTTGCCGAAGTCAAGGGCGCTTCCGTCGGACATCGCGTGTGCGGCGTTTTGGCCGTTCTAGGTGGGCCGATCGGCTTTGCCAGTCGGCAGGCCAAGGCCGCGCAAATAGACCAATACTTCGGCTTCCAACAATTCGTCGGCCGACATCGGCAGCGTGCGGCGCGCGGCATCGCCACGCCCGAACAGCGACGCGATGCCGTGCGCCATCGCCCAGATATGGAGCGCGACCATGAGCGCCGGCGGACGCCCCTGCCCCGGCAATCGTGCACAGAGTTTTTCAGCGGCGCCCCGCAGCACGGCAAAGGCGCGGTCGCCGGCCTCGCGCAATTCGGGGCTCGTCGACGGCGGAACGCCGGCTTCAAACATCGCCGCATAGAAGGCCGGCTCGGTGCGCGCGAACTCAAGATAGGCTTTGCCGAACCGATCGAGCGCGGAAAAAACGTCGGGACGGCCGTCATTCCAGGCCCGCGTCAATACTTGCTCGAATTTCTCGAAGCCGCGCAGCGCAACATTTCCGAGAAGCTCGTCGCGGTCACGAAAGTGCCGATAGGGCGCGGCAGGACTGACGCCGGCCCAGCGCGCCGCTTCGGCAAAAGTGAATCCGGCCGACCCCTTTTGGGCGATGAGCTCGAGCGCCGCGCGAATGAGCGTTTCTTTCAGATTGCCGTGGTGGTAGCCGCGCGGCTCGGCCCGTTCGTCTTTGGACCAGGTCATGTGAATGGCATTTACATCAAGCGCCCGCCGGCGTCGATGCGTTCATCAGTCTCGCGAATGGCGTGGTGAACGAGCTTGTGAACGGTCTTTTGTTCGACTTTGGGCACGGCCTTGAGCCCGGCTTTGGGCCGCCAGTGGCAATCGATCGAACAGGGCCAATTGATCGGCCGGGGCATTGCCGCCCAGTTGCGCCCGCTCGATGGTGAGCATGCGCATTTTGGTGCTGACGCCTCCGGGCGCCGAGAAGCCGCCGGTCTTGCCGCCGACCGCCATCACGCGGTGGCACGATACGATGACCGGAAATGGATTTTGCCCGAGCGCGTGGCCGACGTCGCGCGCCAGGCTGCGGTCGCCGAGCCGCTCGGCAATCTCGCCATAGGTCAGGGTCGATCCCGGCGGAATGGTGCGCGCGATGTCGTAGACGCTGCGGTTGAAGTCCGGCACGTCCGCGATGTCGAGCTTCACACCGGTCAGATCTCTCGGCTCGCCCTTCAGCAGTGCGACCATGTCGTCGATGGCGTGTTTTATTTCGGCCGGCGGCGAAGTTTCGCGCGCCGCCGGATAGCGCTCGCCCATGCGATCTCTGGCCGCGCGCTCGCCGCCGTCCGGAAGCCGCGTGCGCACGACGCCGCGCGCGCTCCAAACAATGCTACATGGACCAATCGCCGTATCAAACAGGGCAAAGCCCAAAGCCGTGTCGCTCATGATGCAAACCAATATAAGCCGTGACGCCACCGATTGCAGGCCCGCACAACATCCGCCACCCGATTTGAGTTAGGACTGCACGGCGTCCTGATCGGCCTTCATGGCGATACGCAACGGCTTCGGAATGGGCCGCGCCCGGCCGCCGGAGATGAAAGCAACGCGCACATGCGCCTCGACCAGCAATTCTTCGCCGCGCATCACGCGCTGGCGCACTGTGGTCGAAGCTCCTTTCACCTCTTCCGGCTCAGTGACGACTTCAAGAATGTCATCCATGCGCGCCGGTTTGAGGAAATCGATACTCATCGAGCGCACGACGAAAGCAAAGCCCGGCGCTTCCTTCTCGGTTTCCTCAAACAGCGCGCGGTGGTCGGCGCCGATCAGCCGCAGATAATTGGTGCGTCCGCGCTCCATATAGCGCAGATAATTGGCGTGATAGACGATGCCGGTGAAATCGGTGTCTTCGTAATAGACCCGCACGGTGAGTATGTGCCGGCCGTCGCGGATTTCGCCGTCGAGAGAAACGCCAGTCACGCAATTACCTCCACGCAATCACCGCCACGGCACCCGCTCGGTCATCGCCTCTTCCCAGTTCTGGCCGTCGAAACGCTTGATGTCGAGGGCCGCCACATCGACGCCGTCGAGACAACGAACATTGACATCGATCTTATCGGGGTCCGAGCGCGGCACATAGAAAGGGTGGATGCCACAGGTGGCGCAGAATGTGTGCTGTGCAACGCCGGTATTGAAACGATAGGTCGTTAGCGCATCCTTGCCCTGCAGCAGATTGAACTGCTCCGGCGGCACGATGAGATGCAGGAAGCCTTTCTTGGCGCAGACCGAGCAATTGCACTCGGTGACGCGCGACAGATCGGCAGTGACGCGAAAGCGCACCCGTCCGCAATGGCAACCGCCTTCGTAGGTTTGCGTCATTGCCTCACTCGTCTGGTTCACCACCAAACAGCCCGAATTGCGATGGGTCGCGTGTCGGTTCGGCAAGCCCGAGATGCCGGAAGGCGTGGCTCGTGATCAAGCGCCCGCGCGGCGTGCGCTGCAGGAAACCGCATTGAATGAGGTATGGCTCGATGATGTCCTCGATGGCGTCCCGAGGCTCGGACAATGCGGCCGCGAGCGTATCGACGCCGACCGGGCCGCCGCCATAACTGACCGCGATCGTGTTGAGATAGCGGCGATCCATAGCGTCGAGACCGACGGCGTCGACTTCAAGCGCAGCGAGCGCTGTGTCGGCGACAGCACGGTCGACAGCGGCGGCGCCGGCAACGGCGGCGAAGTCGCGCACCCGGCGCAGCAATCGCCCGGCGATGCGC
>JBAUCK010000306.1:0-16547 GCA_049677525.1 Xanthobacteraceae bacterium | reverse complement strand
GCGCGCCAGATCCGGTTGCGGGGACGTTGATTTACGGGCGACAGGGGCGCGCGGCTGGTCATGCTATGGCGCCGGCGTTCCTGTTTTGCCGGCGCGGTGCGACGGCTGCCGAGAAGTGATTCGGAGGAACAAATAATAGCGCGCCACGCGGGGCTCAGCCTGCATTATTCAGGATGATCCTCATTCGGGATGGTTCTCGGGCCAGCCGTTGCAATGGGCACGTTCATGGCGGCGATAGGCGTTCAAGTCCTTCACCGGGCCGCTGCGCGGGATGACGAGATAGCAGGAGCGGCCGATCTGCCAGGAACAGGCGTCGGCGTTAACGCCGCGGTGCGCGCAGGCGGCGCGCGCCTCTTTGAGCGACAGGACACGTTCGATCACCGGGCCGGTATAGGCGTGATTGTAGCGCTGTGGCGGTTCGAGAACATAGATCGGCACGGGTCTTTGCCTCCGTAATTGCCATGCCTGTTTGTCGGATGGCTGTTCGTCAGACGTCAGATGACCAAGCCGGTATAGATTCTGATCCAATTGAATCGGATCAGAATCTGGATTTTTATTGCAGCAAAACGCAGATTACGCGCGCGCCGTCGCAACAGTCTGCGTCCGCCCGAACAGCGCGTCGAGGCTGTAAGGCCCGGCGCCGTAAGCGAACACGCAAAACATGCCGCCCATCATCGCCAGATGTTCGAGGAAGGCGACGCGCTGGGCATGCGATTCCGCCGCGGGTATTGCCCAGTAATCATGGAAGGTGAGCGCCAGTACTAAGAGGTAGAAGGCAAAGATAACACCGAGCCAGCGCGTGAACAGTCCCAGCATCAGCGCGAGACCGCCCCCGAGCTCGAGCGCGATCACGCCATAGACCAGAACATTAGGCATCGGAATGTCGTGGCTTGCCATTTGCGCGATCGTTGAGTCCATCGCCCAGATCTTGCCATAGCCGCCCAACACGAAAACCAGAGCCAACAAGACGCGGCCCAGAAGCGGCACGAGTTTTTCGACTGAGTCCATTGCCCATTCCATTATTTTACCGAGGTCACCCCACCGTGAATTCGGTCAGCGCGTCCATGCTGTCAACGCCGCGTAACTCACGCGTGAATCAACGTGTCGTGATGACTGCCGATTAGGCAGTAACTGCCGCGGATGAATGCGTAAGCATGAGGGCGGTGCCGCGATTTTGCGCGGCTTAAGACGCGAGGCTCATTTCCATCGTGTCTTGGATGAAGCCGCGCAGCATGTCGCTGTCGAAAGGTTTACGCAAAATCTTCAAATCGGACGGCGCCGCCTGCGCGGCATCGCTGTAGCCCGTGGTCAGGATCACCGGCAGATGCGGATAGCGAGCTCGGACTTCGGTCGCTAGCCCGACGCCGTCGATGGTGCCGGGCATCACGATGTCACTGAATACGAGGTCGATCTTGGCGCCTTCGCTCAGCAGTTTCAGTGCGGCTTCGGCGGAATCGCGATACACCGTGTCGTAGCCGAGATGTTCGAACAGCGACGACGTCACTTCGGCGACTTCGGCGCTGTCGTCGACGACGAGCACCATCGGCCTCTGCAGCCGCTGCGTATCGATCACGGCGGCCTCTTCGGCCGCGGCGGCCTCGTCGGTGCACGACGGCAGATAGACCGTGATCGTGGTGCCTTCGCCGACCGTGCTGTCGGCCGTCACCGTGCCGCCGGCCTGATGGGCGAAGCCATAGACTTGCGACAGGCCGAGCCCGGTGCCCTTGCCGACTTCCTTGGTGGTGAAGAACGGATCGAAGATTTTCGACAAGAGGTTCGGCGGAATGCCCATGCCGCTATCGCTGAAGGAGATCGCGACATAGCCTTGATTATTCTCATCATCGCGCAGCGATTCGTCGGTTTCGACATTGCCGGCGGTGAGCGTGAAGGTGCCGCCGTTCGGCATGGCGTCGCGCGCATTGACGGCGATATTGACGATGGCGAGCTCGAGTTCCGCCAGGTCGACTTTGGTCGGCCAGATGCCGTGCGCGATATTCTCGTCATAGACGATGTTGCCGCGCAGCGAGCTCTCCAGCATCGTGCGCATATTGCGGATGCTGGTGCTGAGATCGACCACCGTCGGCGACAGCTGCTGGCGGCGCGAGAAGGTGAGCAGTTGCCGGGTCAGGCTTTCACCGCGCTTGGCTGCGGTCTGGATCGCCTCGATGGCGCGCGGCAACTTCGGATCGAGCAGGCGCTTGAAGGTCTGCGCATTGCCGCCGATGATCATCAACAGATTGTTGAAATCGTGGGCGATACCGCCGGTCAGTTTGCCGATCGCCTCCATCTTCTGCGCGGTGGCGAGCTGTTCGCGGGCTTCGACGAGCTTCTCTTGGGTGTCGCGCCGCTCGGTAGCGTCGCGGATGATATTGGCAAGCCCGATCAGCGAGCCGTCGTCGTCGCGGATCGCGGTCAGCGCGCCGGTCATGAAGAACGGCGTGCCGTTTTTGCGGATGCGCCAGCCCTCGACCTCGTATTTGCCGTTACGGACGGCGGTGGCGAGCGCGCGTTTCGGCTCGCCGGCGCGGCGCTCGTCGGGCCGGTAGAAAATACCGAAATGCTTGCCGATCACCTCGTCGGCCTTGTAGCCGATGATGTTCTGCGCGCCGGAATTCCAGCTCGCGACGCGGCCGGACGAGTCGAGCAGGAAGATCGCGTAGTCGGTGACGCCTTCCATGAAGATCTGAAAATGCCTCTTGGCGTTCTTGAGCGCCAGTTGCGATTGCTCGACGCGGCGTTGCAATTGCTCCTGCGCCGCCAGCATGCGGGTCTGGATGTCGCGATGGGCCATGACGGCGGCGGCGAGAACCAGCGGCGCCAGCGAGGTCGCGACCGCGAGCGCGAGAAGGAACAGCAGCGAATTGTTCAGATCGACTGCTGAGCCGAGCCCTGCCGAGACGCCGGCAATGCCGCAGAAGATCAGCGCTGCGGTAGCCGCATCGCGCTGATTGGGACGCAGCGCCGCCGCCATCAGCGGCGCGACGATGAGGAAGCCGATCAGGCCGCGATAGGGGGTGAGCGTCTCGATCGCGCTGCCGAGCACCGGCGTCAGCGGGCTGAAGGCGAGGATACCGATCGCCGCGGCGGCAAGCAGGACGCCGATGGTTTCGAGCGCGCCCCATTCGGCGCTCGATTTTGCCGCCTTGCCGAGCACGGGCGCGGGCGTGCTGCCCCACAGCACGATGACGGGCGTGACCACCAGGCTGCCGCCGGCATCGGCGAGCCACCAGGTGTCGTAGCTCGAGAGCAGCGCCGGCCAATTGGCGAGCACGTCGGCAAGGCTCGATTCACCGGCGACGATCTTGCCGGCGAGCATGCCGGCCATGGTGACGGCGGAGCTGACGACGGCGACCGGGCCGAAACAGACCAGCGCGAAGCGGCCTATGCCGCGCGGGCTGGCGAAGGTCTTGCGGCCATGCGACCAGCGATCGAGCAGCCACGCGCCGGTGAGCGCGCCGAGCGTGGTGCCGAGCGCGATCGCCGCCGCTTCGACGATAGGGCGGAGATCGATGATGCTGGATGCCACGACATGGGCGACAAAGCTGCCGACAAAGATGGCGGGCGCCACACGATGACCGCGCAGCAGAATGATGCCGAGCGCCACGCCGGTCGCCGGCCACAGCGGCGTTGCCGCCGGATTGAGCACGGGAAGGAGCAGCGCGGCTTCGGTGAGGCCGAAATAGACGACGGCGACGATGACGAGTTCAAACGCAAAGGTGGCGGCACCGAGAACCGCGCGAAGAGGTGGCAAGTGCTGCGCTTCGCCAGTTCCAGCTCGTATCATTCATGGGCCTCGCGCTGGGAACTTCAAAGATACTCATATTTACCTCTTTGACCACATGCTTATTCGACTTGGTCTAAATAAGGCGACAATGTGCACGCGCTCTCTAAGCAATTGCACTAAAAATAATTTTTGAATCGACGCCACAATTTATCCACTGCGGAGCTGGCGCCTTCGACTCACTACGCAAGTGGGAACAAGTGGACGAAATAGAATCATACTCGCGGCGCGTGCGCGAGTGATCGGTCGTCCGAATTGAATTAAGTAAAATCCGGGAACGGCCGAAAAGTTTCAATGTCGCTTCCGGGTTTCGCTCCGCTCGACCCGGCTACGAAGCGAAAGAACAACAAACTGAAAGAACGAAAGGGAAGCGGAACGCCGGCAGACGCGTATCCTTTCCTCCGCATCATTTCGGATGCGGCAGCGTGCTCAGCGGAGCACGCTCGCCTGTCGGCGTTCCACCGCGGCTCTTACTGGAGATGTCGGAACATCTCCGTCCAGTCAATTCTGCTAGGCGGGCGTTATCCGCCCCTGCCTGTCCCAGTCCAGCGAGCACCTCGCAGCCGGTCATAGTGCCGGCGACTGATGCCCAAAGCCGCCCGGGGAAGTTTGCGAGACTGCCCGCGGGCACCGCACTCGCTCCGTATTCGGATCGCATCCGGAATACGTCCCGCACGGAGCGAGAACCGTCACTGTAATCTAAACGGTGACGAATATCAACGAAAAAGTGACATAATGCGGGGTGTCAAGCAATATTCCTTCCTATAGCAAGGAAAATGATATATTATTTCCATAGAAAGGACGACCGCCATGCCAAAAGCCGCCATGCGAAAAGCGGTGTCCGGCGCTGACAAGGTCACCGTCGAATCGGTCTCGCTGACCAAGGCGACGCTGCGTGCCGCGGACAAGCTCGGGCTAAAAAACAGAATCCTTGCGAGCATCATCGGTGTTTCCGAACCGACAGTGTCGCGGATGAGCAAGGGCGCCTACTTTTTGCAGCCCGACGAGAAGTCTTTTGAGCTGAGCGCGCTTTTCGTCAGGCTCTATCGCTCGCTCGACGCTATCGTCGGCGGCGACGAAAAGGTCGCGCAAAGCTGGTTCACCAATCAAAACTCCGCGCTCGGCGACACGCCGATCAATCTTGTCCGGAAAGTCAGCGGCTTGATTCATGTCATCCAATACTTGGACAGCCGACGCGCTCGCATCTAACGCAATTGCACTGAAGCTTCGCTGCTGGCGCGTCGTCGAGGCGCAATCAAAAATCTCGACCATGAAGCTGACCGATACGCTCGAGCAGCAAGAGGTGCTCGAAAGAATAATAGACGAAACCAAAAACGAGGTGCCCGACGAATGCCGGCATCTCGGATTTCTTCTCTTCACGCCGTTTCGTTACACGCCGTATCCATTTCATTCGAGATTCCGCCGCTCAGGTTCGATGGAGGGCGTTTTTTATGTCGCGGAAGCGACCGAAACGGCCGTCGCCGAAGCGGCGTTCTATCGGCTTCTGTTCTATGCCGACAGCCCGGACACGCCTTGGCCGGCCAATCCGAATGAGCATACGGCCTTCGCGGCCAATATCGCCACGCCTCTCGCTACGGATCTGACAAGAGAGCCCTTCGTCGCGCAGCGTAACGATTGGACGCATCCAACCGACTATGCGTCATGCCTCAATTTGGCCGAGACCGCCCGCGCTGCGAAAATTGAAGCCATCCGTTACGAGTCGGTTCGCGATCCTCTTCGCCGCGCAAATATCGCGCTGTTGACCTGCCGCGCCTTTGCCGGAAGCGACGTGGTGGACAGGCAAACCTGGCATTTTCATTTGAGCGGTACTGGAATCAGAACGGTCTGCGAATTCCCGAAGCAGACCATTTCATTCGATAGAAATGCGTTCGCCCATGATTCGCGCATTTCCGCAATGCAATGGGATCGGTAAGAAGCGCCGTAAGCCGGCTTCGCTTCGGACGAAAAGCCTTACTTCTCCACTAAATTTATATCGCTCTCCTGATACGCCGGGTGCTTCCAGCCGTTCTCGTCGTAATCGGCCATGCATTGGTCGGCGAGCCCTTCCATCCCTTTGAGGGCGCCGTTGGCTTGCGCCTGCTGCAATTGGAAGACGCGAATGAGCTCGTGGCTGCCGGAATAGTTCATTTCGTAGAGCTCGTGGCGGGCGCCGAATTCGGTGCCGATGGCGTCCCACAACAGCTTCATGATCTTGATGCGCTCCTTGTAGTCGATACCGTTCGAGCCGCGGACATATTTGGCGAGATATTTGTCGACGTCGGGATTTTTGAAATCGGCGGCGTGCGACGGCAGATAGATCAGGCCGGAGGCGACGACTTTCTCAACAATGTTGCGCACCGCCGGATAGGCTTCCGTCATGAACAGGCGATAGGTGGCGGAGCCGCGCGCGTTCGGTAGCACGGCGCCGTTGACCCAGGGCTCGGGATTGCAGGCCATGGCATCCGTTAGCGACCAAAAAAGATTCCTCCAGCCGATCACTTCGCCGATCTGCGCCTGCACGCCGCGGAAGGATTCGACGCCGGTGGCGCGCGCCGCCTTGTAGAGAAGCCCGGCGATGAAATCGAGCTTCACCGACAAGCGCGTGCAGCCCTGCAAGGTGAAGCCGTTGAAGAAGCCCGAGCGCGGATAGAAATCCTTCAGGCGCTGGATGTCGCGGTGGATGATGACGTTCTCCCAGGGGATGAACGCATTGTCGAAAATAAAAATCGCGTCGTTCTCGTCATATCGCGACGTGAGCGGGTAGTCCCATGGCGACCCTGTCGCAGCCGCGGCATATTCATAGGACGACCGGCAGATCAGCTTGATGCCGGCCGTGTCCATCGGCGCGATGAACATCACCACCATGCTCGGATCGGTGATCTCCTGGCCCATATTCTGGCCGAGGAAATTGTAATGGGTCAGCGCCGAATTGGTGGCGACGACCTTGGCGCCTGAGACATAGATGCCGGCGTCGGTCTCTTTCTGGATGTTGATATAGACGTCCTTGACCTCTTCGACTGGCTTGTTGCGGTCGATTGGCGGATTGACCAAAGCGTGGTTGAGGAACAGCACCGATTCCTGGGCGCGCTTGTACCAGGCGCGCGCATTGTCGGCGAACTTGCCGTAGAACTCGGCATTGGCGCCGAGCGTGTTGAGGAAGGCGGCTTTGTAATCGGGGCTGCGGCCGAGCCAGCCATAGGTGATGCGGGCCCAGGCGGCGATGGCATCGCGCTGCGCGATCACGTCCTCGCGGCTCTTCGCCACCTTGAAGAACTTGTGCGTATAGCCGCCCGAGCCGGTGTCGGTCGGGGCGGTGAGCACGTCCTTGGTCGCCTTGTCATGCAGCGCATCATAAAGGAGCGCGATCGAGCGCGCCGAATTGCGGAACGCCGGGTGTGCGGTGACGTCCTTGACGCGCTCGCCGTAGATATAGACCTCGCGGCCGTCCTTGAGCGATTCCAGGAACTCGGCGCCGGTGAACGGGCGCTTCTTGCCGGCAAGGATCGCTTCGGGGTGTCCAGCCATTACTGCCTCCACAAGGGTCGCAGCGGAGTGTTGCCCTTCGCACCGAGAAGCGTCAATCCGGCCACGGTGCGGAGCGCGCGCTTTGACCGTTGCGCAATTCTTGCGCCTCGCGTCTCCCGCCGCATAGGCGTGCGTGAATGAAATGTCCGCGATGAGCCCACCAAGCGGCGGCCCAACGATCAGCGCGCTAAGTCGCGCTCGCGGATCAGGGCCCAGACCGCGAGCCCGGCCACGATGAGGACGGCGAGCACCGCGCCGCGCAGGCCCGTCGTCGCAAAGGCCACGGCTCCGGCAGCGGCGCCGACGAGAAAGCCCACGGCGACCGAGAACACGATCAGAAGCTGAGCACGCACCTGCGCGAAATCGTCGACGTCTTCGGCGCTGTGCCGGCTGTCGGCGAGCTTGCGCCAGGCGACGACGAGTTCGGTGATGGCGATGCCGAGCTGCGTCATATTGCCGGTCATCACGTTGGTCTGCGGAATGCCTTTCATCAACAGCCGCACCAGCACGCTCTGCGCGCCCATGGCGCTTGCCGCGATCAGGCCGGCGACAATGCCGTGCCAGTCGGTGGCGTTGTGGATCGGCGGGCCGAACAGGATCATGGCGCAGAAGATCGCGAGCAAGGCCGCTTCGAGCAGCAGCATCGCCGGCAGCGTGGCGCGTCCTGCCGCGCGCGCCCAGATGATCAGCGCCGCGGTCAGCGCGGCCGCGATAATAAAGACGATGGTGACGAGAAGTTTTCCCGTGACGTTGTAATCGTGGATGACGATTTCGGCGCCGGCAATGACGAAGCTCGACGTCACCTGGGCGACGAACAGGCCGAACAGCGCGATATAAGTGTAGCTGTCGACATAGCCGGCGACGAAGCTGAGCAGCATCGGCGCCGCGAGGGGCAGGGGACTTTCAGCTTGCGACGCAGGGGTCGGCATGCGGGCAGCCTACCCCTTCGCGCGCTGGCAGGCTTCCCAGATGCGCGGCGGCGACACCGGCATTTCCAGATGTGCGCCGGCGCCGTTCGGAATGGCGTCGGCCACCGCATTCATTACCGCCGAGATGCCGGCCGTCGTGCCGGCCTCGCCGACACCTTTGACGCCCATCGGATTGGTCGTCGCCAGCACATTATGCATAGCGTCGCGCAGCGGCGGGTTGTCCTCGGCGCGCGGCATGGCGTAGTCCATGAACGAGCCTGTGACCAATTGGCCGGACTCGCGGTCGAACACCGTGTTCTCCATCAGCGCCTGACCGAGTCCCTGCATCAGCGAACCGTGAAGCTGGCCCTCGACGATGGTGTGATCGAGCGGGCGTCCGCAATCGTCCACGGCAGAATAAGCGACGACGGTGAGGCGGCCGGTATCGGGATCGATTTCGATTTCGGCGATGTGACAACCGTTCGGAAACGTCAGCGGCGATTCGGTCTGGGTCTTGGTGTCGAGGTCTTCCGCGATCTCGCCGCGCTTTTTCATTGCGGCGGCTTGGGCCGCGACATCGAACAACGAAACGCGGCGGTCGGTGCCGACGACTTCGAAATGTCCGTCCTTGTAACCGATATCGCTCTCGCCGGCTTCGAGCATGGTGGCGGCGATCGGCTTGCCCTTTTCGAGGATCGTGTCCATCGCCTTGACCAGCGTGTGACTCACGGTCATGCCGGAGCGCGAACCGACCGAGGCGTAGCCGGGCAATTCGTTATTGGAATCGCCATGGCTGTGCGAGATGCTTGCGAAGGGGATGCCGAGCCGGTCCGCGATCAGACGCGGAAACACCGTGGCGTGGCCCTGGCCGGTGTTCTGTACATTGAGCGTCAGCAGAAACTTGCTGTCGCCGGGAAAGCTCAGTCGCGCGCTTTCGAGCGGCATGCCGCCGGCATGTTCGAGCATGCAGGAAATGCCGATGCCGCGATATTTGCCGCGCTTTGCCGCCTCGCGCTTGCGCTTCTTGAAATTATCGTAGTCGGCAAGCTCAAGGGCCAGATCGAGGATCGGTTCGAAATCGCCCGAATCATAAGTGGTGCCGATCGCGGTCTTGTACGGCATCTGCGACTTCTTAATCAGATTGCGCCGCCGCAGCTTCACCGGGTCGATGCCGGAGATGCGCGCCGCGTCGTCGACCAGCCGTTCGAGGACATAGTTCGCTTCCGGCCGGCCGGCGCCGCGATACGGCGCGGTCGGGATCGTGTTGGTGTAGACGCACTTGGTCGAGATATCGATGCGCTTGATGTCGTACATGCCGGGCAGGCAGCGCGCGAAATTAAAGCACGGGATATTGGCGCCGACCGCGCCGATATAGGCGCCCATATTGCCGATGTTGCGGATGCGCAGCGCCAGGAACTTGCCCTTCTCGTCGAGCGCGAGCTCGGCCTCGGAATAGATGTCGCGGCCTTGATTGTCGGTGAGGAAGGCCTCCGAGCGTCCCGACATCCAGTGGATCGGCCGTCCGGTCTTTTTTGCGCCGACCAACAGCGCGAGATATTCGGGATAGGGCGATGTCTTCAGGCCGAAAGCGCCGCCGACGTCCTCGGTGATGACGCGCAGTTTTTCCTTCGGCCAGCCCATGATGGCCAGGACGCCGTCGCGCATGGCGCCGGCGCCCTGCGAGCAGGTGCGCAACAGATAAGTGTCGGCCGCCGCGTCATGGCTCGCGGTGGCGCCGCGCGGCTCCATCGAGGCGACGACGAGGCGCTGATTCATTTCCTTCATGCGCGCGACGAACTTGGCCGAAGCAAAGATGCGTTCGACCTCGGCGGCATTGGCTTGCGGGTCGGGATGCGCGCCCGCCCAATCGACCGCGATGTTGCCGGGCACGTCCGGCCAGATCTGCGGCGCGCCCTCGCGCAGCGCGTCGCGCGCGTCGACGACTGGCGTCAGCTCTTCATATTCGATATGGACGAATTCGCCGGCATCCTGCGCGATCATCGCGCTATCGGCGACCACCATCGCCACCGGCTCGCCGATATGCATGGCGCGCTCGCCGGCGAGCGCCGGCCGGTGCGACAAAATGAGCTTGCCGCCGTTGCGGCCGGCGATCGGCGGATGCCGTGAAATGCTGCCGACGCCCGCCATGTCCTTCGCGGTCAGTACCGCGATGACACCCGGCATGTTCATCGCGCCCGACGTGTCGATGCTGACGATGCGGGCGAAGGCATGCGGCGAGCGCACGAAATAGGCGAAAGCCTGGTTCGGCAGCGGCGCGTCGGCGACATAGCGCCCGCGCCCGCGCACCAAAGGATCATCTTCGACGCGGCCATGAAAGGGATGGGAAGAATCGATCTGCGTCTTGTCCGTCGTCGCGTCCATCGAGAATTCCGCAGTTTGGGCTGATTTATATGAGGAGGGTTGCCGTCCCTTTATAGCTGAAAGTCCGGCCTGAGAAGACATCTCCTCGCGGCCGCTTGCATTCCCTTTACACCCCCTTGTCTGCCCATCCGGCTTGTGCGCAGAACATGCCGCATCAAAAAACGGGCAAGAAGGCGAAGTGACTCGGGAGGAACAATGTCGCGGACCATCGATACCCATACGCATGTGCTGGCCGATGAAGCGATCAAGCGCCTGCAAAAAGAGATTCCGAGCCTCGGCCTGAAGCTGACGCCGCTCGACAATGACAACAGCATCATTGAAGTCGCCGGCGTTCCCTATAGACCCTTTCCCAAAGGCGGACACGACATCGCGCGGCGGCTCGCCGACATGGACGCAGCTCTGGTCGACATGCAGGTGGTGACGGCGACGCCGCAGACCTGGCTTTATGGCCAGGAAGCATCCATCGGTGTTGCTCTATCCGCGATCCAGAATGATGACATGGCGCGGCTGACCAAGGAACATCCGGACCGTTTCGCCGCCATAGCCACGCTGCCGATGCAGACGCCGCAACAAGCCGCCGACGAATTGCGCCGCGCCATGACCAAGCTCGGCATGCACGGCGCCATGATCGGCACCAATATCAACGGTAAGAATCTCGACGATCCGAGCTTCGAGCCGGTCTGGGCGACGGCGGCCGAGCTTGACGCGTTCATGGTGATCCATCCCGGCAATGTCGCCGGCGCCGATCGGCTGCGCGCCTATTACCTCAACAATCTGATCGGCAATCCGCTCGACACCACGATCGCGGCGGCGTGTTTGATCTTCGGCGGCGTGCTCGAGCGCAATCCCAAACTCAATTTCGTCATGGTGCATGGCGGTGGCTTCATTCCCTATCAGGGCATGCGCTGGGTCCACGGCTGGGACGTGCGTCCCGAACCGAAAGTGCACTTAAAACATTCGCCGGAAAAATATCTCGACCGTTTTCTCTACGACACCATCCTGCATTCCAAGAAGACGCTCGAAATGCTGATCGCGATGGTCGGCGCCGATCGCATCTTCCTCGGCAGCGATTATCCCTACGACATGGGCATGCTCGATTGCGTACGGCATGTGCGCGGTCTCGATATTACCGAGGCGCAGCGCGAGAAGATCCTGCATAGCCATGCGGCAAAAATTCTTTCCAAGCAACGCGTGATGGCCTGAGCCGCATCATGAGCAGTGCCGATCTGATCAACGTCCCGTCGCGCGCCACGCAGGCGCTGATCAATGACGCCTTCATTGCTGAGGGTCTGCCGGCGGCGGACGCCGTGAAATGCGCCGAGCTGATGACCGAGGCCGATCTCACCGGCGCCGACGGCCACGGGATTTTCCGGCTGCCGCAATATATCCGGCGCATGAAAGCCGGCGGCTTCAACAAACATCCTAACATCACCGTGAAGCGCACCGCGCCGGCGACCGCTCTGGTCGACGGCGATAACGGCATGGGCCATCTGGTGATGTCGCGCGCCGCCGATGAAGCGATTGTCATGACCAAAGAGAACGGCGTGTCCTGGGTCGGCGTGCGGCGCTCGAACCATGCCGGGCCGGCGGGTCTATATGCCGAGATGCCGGCACGGCATGGCATGGTCGGGCTCTATGCTGCCGTCGCCAACGCCAATCACATGGGCACCTGGGGCGGTACCGATCTCTTGCTCGGCACCAACCCGCTCGCCATCGGCGTGCCGTCGGGCACAGGCCCGCTCATTCTCGATATCGCAACCTCGATCGTCGCTTACGGCACGGTGAAGAAATATGCGCAGCGCGGCCTGCCGATGCCGGAAGGCTGGTTTGTCGATGCGCAGACCGGCGCGCCGATCACCGACGCCAACCGCTCGCATGAAGGCCTGTTGCTGCCGATGGGCGAATATAAAGGCGCGGGGCTGGCTTTGATGCTCGGCCTCATCGCCGGCGTGCTCAACGGCGCCGCTTTCGGCCGCGATGTCGTCGATTTCAATGCCGACGACAAGAGTGCGACCAATACCGGGCACTTCATCATTGCGGTCGATATTGCGCGATTTGTCCCGCTCGAGACTTTCAAATCCGAGGTCGATCGCCACATCGGCGATCTGCGCGGGTCAAAGCGTTTGCCCGGCGTCAATGAAATCCGTCTGCCCGATCGCGGCCGGACTGTTGGGCTTCTCGCTGACGAATTCCGCCGCAAGCGTCTGCCGCTTGAAACAATTGTTCGAAGACCTCGACCTCGACACCGCGCTGATGCGCATGCTGGTCGAGCGCGGCGCCGCCGAGACCGGCGACCATCTCGATGTCGCCTTTCAGGTGGACGGCTACACGACGACCAAGGCGCTGGTCGCCGCGGGTCTTGGTTACACCGTCTTGCCCTATAGCGCGGTCCGCCAGGAGGTCGGCGCCGGCGCGCTCTCCGCGGTGCGCATCCATAGGCCGGCGCTCGCGGCATGGACATTGAGCGCCGCTTATCGCAAGGACCAGGGACAGGCCCGTGCGGTGACGGCGCTGCGCAACATCATCGCCGCCGCAGTCGACAAACTGGCGACCGACGGTTTCTGGAGCGAGCTTGCCGGAACGGGCGGCCAAAGGCGGAACGCGAAACGCAGCAGATCGATATAGTGGACGCGCATTGTCGGAAAGCCGTAAGCTAGTTTACAGCTTGATCATTGGAGTGCCGGCTTTTTGGTCGTGCCGCGGCAAAATGAGCGGCAGCTTGACACCGCTTGGGCCACTGACCAGTTTCCGCCCACCGGACGACAAAGGTCGGGGCAAAACAGGGGGAATTCATGCCGTTGGCCTGTGGAATTGCGTTTCACCGTCGGTCATGGATATGCGCATTTGCAGCGCTCGCCGCTGCGGCGGCTTTCGCCGGTCCGATCAACTCCGCCCGCGCCGCCGATAAACTTTCGGTCGCCGTGATCCCGATCGGTGACTGCGCGCCGATCTATCTCGGCATTTCCAAAGGCTTCTTCGCCAAACAGAATCTCGAACTTGATCTGTCCACTGCCGGCGGCGGCGCCGCCATCATTCCGGGCGTGCTGTCGGGCCAGATGCAGTTCGGCTTCAGCAATATCCCCTCGATGCTGATCGCCCAGACCAAGGGGCTGCAGTTCGTCGGCGTCGCGCCCGGGGCGTCTTCGACCGGCGAGCGCGGGCATGACTTCTCCGCCATCGTCGCGCCCGGCGACAGCCCGATCCAGAATGCCAAGGACTTGGTCGGCAAAACTGTTGCCGTCAACAATCTCAACAATATCGGCGATACCTCGGTGCGTGCCGGCGTGCGCGCAGCCGGCGGCGATCCCAAGCAGGTCAAGTTCATCGAAGTGCCGTTCCCGGATATGCCGGCGGCGCTCGCCGAGCATCGCATCGAGGCCGGCTGGGTGGTCGAGCCGTTCCTGACCATCGCGGTGCAGCGCGGCGCCAAAGTGGTGGACTGGAATCTGGTCGACGTCGCGCCGAAAATGATGATCGCGGTCTATTTCACCTCGGTGAAATACGCCAACGATAATCCGGACATCGTCAATCGCTTCAAGGCGGCGATCACCGAATCGCTGGCTTATGCGGATTCCCATACCGACGAAGTGCGCCAGATCATTCCGACCTATACCCGCATCACGCCCGAAATCGCCGCCAAGATCACGCTGCCGCGCTGGCCGACCGAGTTCAATCGCCAGTCGACCCAGGCGCTCGCCGACGACGCGCTGGAAGACGGCCTGATCACCAAGAAGGCGGACGTCGCGGCGCTGTTGCCCTGACGCTTGAGGTGACGGCAGGCACGACCATTGCGCCGGCCATTCCCGGCGCGCGACGCAAAACCGATGCGCCGCCGTGGTTGCTCGGTCTCGGCGGCCTGGTCGGCTTCGCGCTGCTCCTTGAAATCGTGCCGCGGATCGGGCTCGTGTCGCCGCATTATCTGCCGCCGTTTTCCGAAATCGTGGTGGCGCTGGCGCGGGAACTGGCGACCGCGAATTTCTGGCGTGCGTTCGGCGACACCATGCGCGCGTGGGCGTTGGGACTGGTGATTTCGCTCGCGGCCGGCGTGGTGATCGGCATCGTCATCGGCAGTTCGAACCTGCTGCGGACGCTGACTTATTCGACCATCGAGTTCTTGCGGCCCATCCCTTCGGTCGCGCTCATTCCGCTCGCCGTACTTCTGTTTGGCACCAAGCTGCAATCGACGCTAATCCTCGTCGTCTATGCGTCGTTCTGGCAGGTGCTGATCCAGGTGCTCTACGGCGTGCAGGATGTCGATCCGGTGGCGCGCGAGACCGCGCGCTCTTATCGGCTCGGCACCTTCGCGCAGATCCGCTACCTGATCTGGCCGACCATGCTGCCTTACCTGATGACGGGCGTGCGGCTCGCGGCGGCGGTGGCGCTCATTCTCGCCATCACCAGCGAAATCGCCATCGACACCGAGGGCCTCGGCCGCGAGATTTCGCAGACCGAGGCTGGCGGCGCCGTCGCGATCATGTACGCCTATATTATCGTCACCGGCATTGTCGGCGTCGTTGTCAATCTTGGCGCCCGCGCGCTGGAGCGGCGGGTCCTGTCCTGGCATCCGTCCATTCGTCTCGATACGGCGGGAGCGGAACGATGAACGATGCTCTCGCATTGGCGCGCCGGGCGATGATCGTGCTGGCGCTTCCCGCGGCGCTGATCGCGACCTGGTGGATCACCAGCGCCGGCAGCCAGAGCTTCTACTTTCCACCGCTCGAGACGATTCTACATACTTTTGTCAATCTCTGGCTGTCGCCTCAGGCGCTGCCGAACGTGGTGCCAAGCCTGTTGCGTTTTGCCGTCGGCGTTCTCGCGGCGGCGATTCTCGGTGTCGCCATCGGCATTCCAGTCGGCGCGTCGCGCAATTTGCGCAACACGCTCGAGCCGGTGCTGGAATTTCTCCGCGCCATTCCGCCGCCGGTTCTGATCCCGGTGCTCATTCTGTTCGCCGGCATCGGCGACGAGATGAAGATCCTGGTGATCATATTCGGCCGCATCTGGCCGGTGCTGCTCAATACCGTCGCCGGCGTGCGCGCGCTCGACGACGTACTGGAAGATGTCGTGCGTTGCTATCGCATCGGCCGCTGGGCGCGGCTCTGGCATTTCGTGCTGCCGGGCGCGAGCCCGCAGATTTTCACCGGGCTTCGCCAATCGCTCTCCATCGGCATCATCCTGATGGTGGTGTCGGAAATGTTCGCGGCGAGTGACGGCATCGGCTTCGCGCTGGTGCAATATCAGCGCACCTTCGCCATTCCGGAAATGTGGAGCGGCATCATCTTGCTCGGTCTCATCGGCATCGCGCTGTCGCTGATCTTCCGCGCCGTGGAGGCGTGGCTGTTAGGCTGGTATCACGGGCTGCGGCGCACGCAGCGGGCCGGTTGATCATGAATGAAGGACCGGCGGATCGCGCGACGGCGCCCATGCTCGAAGTCAAGAAGCTGAGGAAAGTCTATGACGGTTCGAGCCGCACCGTCGAAGCAATCCGCGACGTCAACTTTCGTGTCGGCCAGGGCGAATTGGTCTGCATCGTCGGTCCTTCCGGCGCCGGCAAAACCACGCTGCTCAAATGCATTGCCGGACTACTGGCGCCGACCTCGGGCGCTGTGATCCTCGAAGGCCATCCGGTCGTGGGGCCGCCGCCGGCAACGGCGGTGGTGTTCCAGGAATATGGCCGCAGCCTGTTTCCCTGGCTGACGGTGCACGACAATGTGGCGCTGCCGCTGAAGCAGAAGAAGATGACAGCGGAGCGGCGCGAAGACCTGGTGCGCAATGCGCTCGCTGCCGTCGATCTCACCAATGTGCACAGCGCCTATCCGTGGCAGCTCTCCGGCGGCATGCAACAGCGCGTCGCGATTGCCCGCGCCGTCGCCTATGAACCGCATGTTTTGTTGATGGACGAGCCATTCGCCGCGGTCGATGCGCAGACTCGCGCCGATCTCGAAGATCTC
>JBAUCK010000305.1:0-9393 GCA_049677525.1 Xanthobacteraceae bacterium | reverse complement strand
GGGATATAACCTTATCTTTTGCGACCAGTTCAGGGAACAAAAAAGGGAATTAAGACCTTGTCTTTCGCAACCACATCGGGGAATAAGACTTTGTCGATGAAGTGTTGTATTTCTGCATCCCATTTCGAAGTGTTAGTTACTCCGTAACGCTCAATAGTGATGAGCTGAATTCGCTGTCGTGCTAATGTTTCAATACTATGGTCAATTAGTATTCCTATCCCGTCCCTAAACAATTTATCATTTTCAGAACGACGTAATGTTGCTTCTTTTCCGGCCTCGCCCGCATGCCAAAAGAACAAAGATATAACAAACAATACGACAGCTATGAAAATAAAAAATATGAAAATAAAAAATATGAAAATAAAAAACCACATGGCGCTGATAATTCCGATCAAAGACTACTCTTGCGGATACAAACTGATGCCTCTTGTAGCTATACAAGTGGACAACGGTTTGTATTCAACGACTGATATTGTCGACTTTATCCTATTTGGCGCTAACACGAGCTATTTCGTGGCAAGCTAGCCGGCGCGGGCATTCGACAATCGGCTATTTCCTCTGCGCGCTACACCCCCGCTGCGCCGCCGTCGGCGCGCGGATCGTGCGCGGCTTCGCAGGTGCCGTCCTTGTGCAGCAGCGCTGCGCCAGCATGGCCCATGACGTCGGAATAGGCGTCGGGCAACACTTCGGCATCTTGACCGGCGGCAAGAAGCTGGTCGATCAGATTGCCGTCGAAGCGGGACTCCATGCGCAACGCCGTTTTCGGCGCGCCCCAGGTGCGGCCGAGCACCCAGCGCGGCCGGTCGATGGCCTCCAGCAGCGGCTCGCGGAATTGCACATGGCGCGTGAACACGGCGCCTTGCGTTTGCGGCTGGCCGTCGCCGCCCATCGTGCCATAGGCCATGATGCGGCCGTCTTTGAGCACCGCGAGCGCCGGATTGAGCGTGTGGAACGGCAGCCGCCCGGGCGCGAGTGGGTTCAGCGCGCCGGCTCGGAGCGAAAAGCTGGCGCCGCGGTTCTGCATCAGCACACCGGTTGCCGGCAGCACGCAGCCGGAGCCGAATTCCCAATAGAGTGATTGGATATAGGAAACGACGAGGCCCGACGTATCGGCGGCGCCCATCCAGATCGTGTCGCCGCCGCCCGCGCTCACCGGCCAGGGCGAGGCCTTGCGGCGGTCGATCTTCATCGCTTCGCCGGCGATGAAGCGGTCGTCGACCGCGCGCGTGAGTGCGTAGGGCAGATAGCGCGGATCGGTGACCACGCGATCGCGCAGTCGCATGCCGCGCTTGGTCGCCTCGACGAGACCGTGGATATGATCGAAACCCTCGGCTTCGGTGACGCCAAGCCGCTCGAACAAAGCAAGGATCATCAGCGACACGACGCCCTGCGTCGGCGCGTCGGTGTTATAGACGGTGCCCGACGGCAATTCGATGCGCAGCGGCTCGGCGAGCTCGGCGTGATAGCGCTCGAGGTCTTGGCGCGTGACCGGACTGCCGATACTTTCAAGATCGGCGGCAATCTCGCGCCCGACATCGCCGCGATAGAAATCATCGAGCCCGGCATGGGTGAGCTGTTCGAGCGTCGCGGCCAGGGCCTGCTGCTTCAGGGTGGTGCCGACCTCGGGAATCTTGCCGTCGACCAGAAACGCGCCGGCAAAGCCCGGCACGTCTTTCAGCCCGTCAAAATTCTCCTGCGTCAGCCGCGTCTGGCTCCGCGTGACGGTGTAACCGTCCAGCGCCTGCGTGATCGCGGGTGCGAACAGCGTGCCGAGCGGCAATTTTCCGCCGAAGGCTTTTGCGGCGTCGAGCGCCAATGCCCAGCCGCCGACCGCGCCCGGCACGGTGAGCGCCGCGAGCGGCCCGCGCGGCGGAATGGCCTCGTAATCACGATAAAGCTCAGGCCGTGCCAGTGCACCGGATGGCCCTGCAGCCATGATGGCGACGACGCGGCCGGACCGTTCGCGGATCAGCCAGAAGCCGTCGCCGCCGATATGGTTCATGTGCGGATAGACGGCGGCGATGCTCGCAGCCATGGCCACCATGGCCTCGATCGCATTGCCGCCTTCGGCGAGCATCTGGCGGCCGGCCTCGACGGCCAGAGCATGCGGCGCGCAGACCGCGCCCCGGCGGTGGCCGGCTGTATGCAAATCCATCGTATGGCTCAATGTGACGCGACGGGTTCAGCAAAACCGCGCTTGCGCAGCAGAGCGTCCGCGCTCGGCAGCCGGCCGCGAAACGCCTTGTAGGCATCGGCCGGATCCTGCGAGCCGCCGGCCGCGTAGATCGTATCGTGCAGCCGCTTCGCCGTTGCGGCATCGAATATGTCGCCGGTCTCCTCGAAGGCGGCGAAAGCGTCGGCGTCGAGCACTTCCGACCACATATAGCTGTAATAGGCCGAGGCATAGCCGCCGCCGGAGAAGATATGCGCGAAATGTGGCGAGCGGTGGCGCATGACGATTTCCTGCGGCATGGCGATGTGCTCCAGCGCGTCCGCCTCGAACGTATCGACATCGGCCGCGGCTTTGATGTCGGCATCCGAAGTGAGTGAGTGGAAATCGAGATCGACCATGGCCGAGGCGATATATTCGACCGTGCCGAAACCCTTGTTGAAATTGCGCGCGGCGATGAGGCGCTGCAGCAGTTCCTCGGGCATCGCCTCGCCGGTCTGATAATGACGGGCGAAGCGGCGCAGCACGTACGGCTGTTCCAGCCAGTGCTCGTAAAGCTGCGACGGCAGCTCGACGAAATCGGTGGCGACGCTGGTGCCGGAAATGCTCGGATAGGTCACCGACGACAGGAGGCCGTGCAGCGCATGGCCGAATTCGTGGAACAGCGTGCGCGCGTCCTCGAAGCTGAGCAAGGTCGGCTCGCCGCCCGGCGCTTTGGTGAAATTGCAGACATTCACGATCAGCGGCCGGATGTCGCCAGCGAGCTTTTCCTGATCGCGGATCGAGGTCATCCAGGCGCCGCTGCGTTTCGAGGCGCGGGCGAAATAATCGCCGAAAAACAGCCCGATCTGTTTGCCGCCGCTGTCTTTGACTTCCCAGACCCGCACATCGGGATGCCAGGTCGGCACATCGGGACGCGGCGTGAAGCATAAGCCAAACAGGCGCTGCGCCGTGTAGAAGGTGGCTTCGATCAGGTTGTCGAGACTGAGATACGGCTTGATCACTCCTTCGTCGAAGTCGCACAGCTTGTGGCGGAGTTTTTCGGCGTAATAGCGCCAGTCCCAGGCCTCGAGCCTGAAGTTGCTGCCCTCTTGCGCGATCAGCTGCTGCATGGCGTCGCGATCGGCTAGTGCGCGGGCGCGCGCCGGCGCCCACACGGTTTCCAGAAGATTGCGCGCCGCGACCGGCGTCTTCGCCATGGCGTCGTCGAGCCGGTAATGGGCGAAATTCTCATAGCCGAGAAGTTTCGCCCGCTCGGCCCGCAGCCGCACCATTTCCGCGATATTGGCCTTGTTGTCGGTCGCGCCACCATTGTCGCCGCGCATGACGAAGCCGCGAAAGATTTTCTCGCGCAGATCGCGGCGATCGGAAAATTGCAGGAACGGCTCGACGCTCGACCGCGACAAGGTCACCACATAGCCGTCGAGCCCGCGGTCGCGCGCTTCCGCCTTCATCGCCTCGCGCATGAAGTCGGGCAGGCCGGTGAGTTCGGACTCGGTCAGCCGCAGCGTGAACGACTGTTCGTCGGCAAGCACGTTCTGGCTGAACGACGTCCCGAGCGCGGCAAGCCGCTCGATGATTTCGGCGACCCGCTTCTTGGCCGGCGCGCCGAGCGCGGCGCCGGCGCGGCGGAAGCCGGTATGATAACGCTCGATGACGCGCTTCTGCTCGGCGGTCAGGTCGAGCTTCTCCGCGTCCTGCATCAGCGTGTCGATCCGCTTGAACAGGACGGCATTGGTATTGATGGCGTTCCAGTGCCGGGCGAGTTGCGGCGCGACCTCTCGCTCGATCTCGAGCAGGGCGTCGTTGGTGTGGGCGCCGGCAAGAAGGTGAAACACATTGCCGACACGGTCGAGCGCGCGGCCGCTCCGCTCCATCGGCGCGATGGTGTTGTCGAAGGTCGGCGGCTCCGGATTGGCGGCAATGGCCGCAACCTCGGCCGTGTGTTCGGCGAGCGCCCGGGCATAGGCTGGGCGGAACTGTTCGGGGCCGATCGCGTCGAAGGACGGGACGCCGTCCGGCGTCGCCCAGGCCGCGAAGAACACATTACCGTCGGTGGAAGCGGGGGTTTTTGCGGTCTCGATCTTGTTCATCAGGGGGTCATACCAGATGCCGGTGACGCCGTGATATATGTGGTGTGGACAACGCGACCGGAAGGAGAGCCGCCAAATGCCCCGTCACCCCCATTATCTGCCGCACGGTGTCATTCCGGCCGTATTGCTGCCGTTCTTCGACGACCTTTCGATCGACGAGAAGAGCTTCCGCTCGCATTTGCGCGATGTCGCCGCGGTCGATGGGCTTTCCGCCATAACCATTAACGCGCATTCGACCGAGGTGGCGTCCTGCAGCTTCGACGAGCAGCGCCGCGTCCTCGATATCGCCCAGGATGAGATCGGCGCCCGGCTGCCCATCGTCAACGGCGTGTGGGCCGACGGCAGCCTCGAAGCCGCGCGCATCGCTAAGACGGCGGAGGCGGGCGGCGCGTCGGCGCTGCTCGTGTTCCCGCCGGCGCCGTTCACGCTCGGCCAGTCGCCAGCCATGGCGATCGAGCATTTCAAGCGTATCGCCGAGGCGTCGAGCCTGCCGATCATCGTCTTCCAATATCCGCTCCAGACCGGGCAAGGCTATCCGCGCGACACGCTTCTCAAGATGGTCGAGGAGGTGCCGACCATCCGCGCCATCAAGGACTGGGCCGGCAATGCGCCTCAGCACGAGATGCATATCCGCGAGCTGCAGAGCCTCAAGCGGCCGGTCAATGTGCTGACCACGCACAGCGCATGGCTGTTTTCGTCGCTGGTGCTCGGCTGCAACGGACTCCTCTCCGGCTCCGGCAGCGTCATCGCCGACCTGCAATCGGCTTTGTTCAAGGCGGTGAAGGGCAACGACCTCGCCGCGGCGCGGAAGCTCAACGACCGCATCTATCCGCTCGCCAAGGTGTTTTATGGCGAGCCCTGGGCCGACATGCACAACCGCATGAAGGAGGCCCTGGTGCTGCTGGGCAAGCAGCCGCGCGCCGTAGTGCGGCCGCCGCTTGTCAAGATCAGCCGCGCCGAGATCGACCGCATCCGCGCGGCGCTCATCGAGGCCGGGCTCCTTGACGCCAAAGCCGCCCGCGACGCCGCCTGAGGCGCTGCCTTGATCTTGCCTTCACTTTCGCTGTAAGTGCGCCCCTCATGAGCAATGTCAGCAACACCACCGGCCCCATCCAGCGCACCAAGCGCATCGCTTGGCTCAACGTCGTGACGGTGATCAGTGCCGCCATTCTGATCAGCGCTGAAGTGTTCGGCGCGGCCTTCGCCGGCAGCTGGGCGATCGCCAACCTGTTCGCGCTCGGCACGCTCGGCGCTCGCGTGCTCGACGGCTTGTTCATGCTCATCGGCGTCGTAGTGATGGTCCAGTTCGTGCGCGCCGCGCATCGCGTCGAGCCCTTCACCGCCGAGTGACACGCGCGGCCCGCGCGTTTTTACGTTTCGTTAAAACTAAATTTCTTGCACGCGTGAGCTAAATCGCTTATGGCGGTTGTGCCCAATTTCGCACGTGCCTGTGGCCGTGTGTCGGTCGGTGGGCATCCGGACAAGAGGCCGGACAGCCGCCTAAGGAAGAGCGCAACACGTTCGCGCCGACTTCCCTGCTCCAGCGACCGGCAGCCGGAGGCGAACCGGCAATGCCCGCTCTCCACGGGCGACGCGGCTTAAAGCAACGACGGAAGGGCTTTTTTGGTTTGCTACCGGCGCCAATGCCGGGGACACCGAAAGGGCTTGTCCATCTTTGCCAGCAGTGCGGAACGGGATTTCCCTCATCCGGACCAAGGCAGCAATCGCAGTGACGTCAGCGCATCCGCAATGGTGCGGAACGGCGCGCGTCGCAGGAGGTTCACCTCGGTGGCTACGCCACCGGCTGGATAGGGAGCTTTGTGGGGATGACCACACGCATCCGCGAATTTCTTAAATCTCGTACCGACAACGGACCTTGCCTCGTCGTCGATCTCGACATCGTCCGTGAGAACTATCTGAACTTCGCCAAGGCGCTGCCGGACACCAAAGTGTTCTATGCCGTAAAGGCCAATCCGGCGCCGGAAATCCTCAAGCTGCTTGTCGGCTTGGGCTGCTGCTTCGACGTCGCCTCGCTCGCCGAGACGAACGATGTGCTCGCCGCCGGCGCTACCGCCGACCGCATCTCCTATGGCAACACCATCAAGAAAGAGAGCGAGATCGCCACCGCCTTCAGGCTCGGCGTGACGCTGTTCGCCGTGGATTGCGAAGCCGAGGTGGAGAAGGTGGCGCGCGCTGCGCCCGGTAGCCGGGTCATCTGCCGCATCCATTGCGACGGTTCCGGCGCCGAATGGCCGCTATCGCGCAAATTCGGCTGCGAGCCGGCTTATGCCGCCGATATCCTCGAATTCGCTCACAAGAGCGGGCTCGTGCCTTACGGCATTTCCTTCCACGTCGGTTCGCAGCAGCACAATGTCGAGGCCTGGGACCGGGCGCTGGCGTCGGCCGCGGCCATCTTCAAGGGCTGTGCGGAGCGCGGCATCGGGCTGTCGATCGTCAATCTCGGCGGCGGCTTCCCTGCGAAATACATGCGCAAGACGCCGAAGCTCGAGAGCTACGGCAAGGCCATCTTCAAGGCGCTGCGCAAGCATTTCGGCAACAACCTGCCCAACACCATTGTCGAGCCGGGCCGCGGCCTGGTCGGCAATGCCGGCGTGATCGAAGCGGAAGTGGTGCTGATCGCCAAGCGCAGCCCCGAGGACGAGGTGCGCTGGGTCTATCTCGACATCGGCAAGTTCCACGGCCTCGCCGAGACCATCGGCGAGTCGATCCGCTATCCGATCCGCACCACGCACGATCGCGACGAGACGGCGCCCTGCATCATTGCCGGTCCGACCTGCGACTCGGTGGATGTGCTGTACGAGAAGACGCCGTATCTATTACCTGTGTCGCTCGCGATCGGCGACAAGGTGCTGATCGAGGCGGCGGGCGCTTATACCGCGACCTACTCGTCGGTCGGCTTCAACGGTTTCCCGCCGCTGCGGCAATATGTGATCTGAGCCTTAGCCGGCCTGCGGGATGGGGTTTCTATTTCGGCTGAATGTTCTGATCGCCGCCAGGGCTTCCCGGCGGCGGGATGACCGGCATTTTGCCGGTATTCGGCCTCGGCGCCTTCATTCCCTGATCGAGATCGGGGGGACAGATCACGCTGTTCGACTGGCTGAGCTTGTTGCTGAGAGCGCCAGAACTTCCGCTGCTGCTTGCGCGGGAGGGGGCGGGCTTGGGGACGCCACTCCGCGGTGCTTGCGCGACAGCGGTTCCGATGAAGAACAAGCTGAGACAAGCCGCGATGCCGGCGTGTTGCATTACTCGCGTCATGCACGACAACGGCTGACGAAAGTCGCAGTTCCGCGCGGATCAGGTCAGATCGAGGATGCCGGCTTCGCCGCTTGCGGTGCCGAAGGCGAGGAAGATGCCGTCGGCGCTCCAGGCGAGCGCGGTGACCGGCGCGTCGCCCGGCCGCTTGGCGAGGATCTCGGCGCCGTCCTCCATCCGCACCAACAGCACCATGCCGTCGTCATAGGCGGCGGCGATGATGTCCTGCTTGGGATGGCAGGCGACGACGCCGACACGATGCTCGGACGGCGCCAACAGCCGCGGCTGCTTGCCCATCGGACCGTCTTTGGTGTGGAACGGCCAAAGAATCACTTGCGTGGAGCCCGAAGTGGCGAGGAAGCGCCCGCCGACCGTCCAGCCAAGCGAGGTCACGCGCGACGAATAGCCGGACATGCGCATATGCTGGCCGTCGGCGAGCCGCCAGCCGTGCAGCATCGGCTCCTGCATCGAGGTGACCAGGAAGCGGCCGTCCGGACTCACGGTGATGCCGAGATGCGAGCCTTTCCATTCGAATTTTTCCGGCGCGGCTTGCGCTGCATTCGGGAACCACAGCGTCGCGCCGTTGTAATGCGCGATCGCCAGGCGAAAACCCTTGGGCAGGAACGCGAGCCCGCCGACCGTCGACGGCGCTTCGAACTGCCGAAGGTCCTTGGTCTTCTCTTTGGCTTGCACGAAAGCAGTCTTGCCGGCGGACCAGGCGACGGCGCCGTCGGACGCGAGTGCGATCTGATCGATCCAGCGGCGCTTGGCGTCCGTCGCCAGCGTGTGGCTTTCGCCCTTGGCATCGGTGGCGACGATCTTGCCGTCGTCGCCGCCTGAGACCACGCGCTTGCCGTCGGATGTGGTCGCGAGGATCGCGCCGCCATGCGCGCCGATCCGCTGCGGCTCGCCATCCGGCGCCGCCAGCACGATCGCCTCCTCGGAGAGAACAAAAGCCGCGGTGCGGCCGAGAAAATACGAGGCGATGACCGATCCCTCCGCCGCAACCCCATGGGTGCGGTCGATGACGGAGGGGCTGTCGTCGCTGCGGGTGTCAGTCATGCGCGTTAGGTTCTTGGCGCGTTCGGTTCTGGCGCGTCAGGGAAGCGGCTATGCCACGCAGCTCTCGAAACCTTCGGTGATCTTCTTGCCGGGCAGATTGCGGCCGATGAAGACGGCGCGGCTTTGCCGCTTTTCACCGTCCTGCCACGGCCGCTGGTGATCGCCGTCAAGGATCATATGCACGCCCTGAAATACGAAACGCCGGTCGTCGTCCTTGAACGACAGGATGCCCTTGCAGCGCAAAATGTTCGGGCCTTCGGTCTGCACCAGTTCCTGCACCCAGGGAAAGAACTTGTCCGGGTTCAGCGGCTTGTCGGTATTGAGCGAGATCGATTGCATGTCTTCATCATGGTAGTGCTTGAGCCCGCCATGCGCGTGTTTGTGGCCGTGATCGTGATCATGGTGATGGTCATGATCATCGCTCTCGAGAAAATCCGGCTCGATATCGAGGATGCGGTCGAGGTCGAAGGCGTTGCGGTCCAGCACTTCGTTCAACGCGATTTGCGCGTGCTGCGTCTTGTGCACTTGCGCATAAGGATTGATGCCGCGGATGCGGGCCTCGACGTCCGCCAATTCGTCGCGCGAGACCAAGTCGGTCTTGTTGAGCAGGATCACGTCGGCGAAGGCGATCTGGTTCTTGGCCTCCGGCGCATCCTTGAGCCGTTCGGTGAGCCATTTGGCGTCGGCGACGGTGACCACGGCGTCGAGCCTGGTCTTCTTGCCGACATTCTCGTCGATGAAAAAGGTCTGCGCCACGGGCGCCGGATCGGCGAGCCCCGTGGTCTCGACAATGAT
>JBAUCK010000304.1:0-19704 GCA_049677525.1 Xanthobacteraceae bacterium | reverse complement strand
CGTCCGACCGGCGCGACGATCCCGAACTCTGCAAGATGCGCCGTGGACCTGAAAGACTGACTTCGCGATATCCAGACGGATTGTCGTGACCGTTTGCATAGTTAGCTCCTCCGAATCGTGGGAGCCTTAACAGCGCCCACATCCATGGCGCTCGCGCGCCGGGTGGAGGAGCCGTCCACAGCATCAAACACGGACGTTGTGGGGGAACGCAAGCGTCGTGCACGCTTTCGTGTCAAGCTTGTCCCACGCCGTGGCGCGAAGAGCTTTTGTGGAGAACGGTAGCAATGACCGACTTTACCCCGCGACGAGATGTGCAAGCCATCTCCCACTTTAATGTCGTCGTGGACGACATCGAGGTCGCCACGGAGTTCTACGGTACCGTACTCGGCTTTGAGCGGGCAGCCAACGCCGACGGTCCGATGGATTACCCGAGTGTGGATCTGGCCTCGTTCGCTCGCAATGCCGGATTCGGCGACAGCAGCGTCGGCCTACACGTTCGCTTTCTCAAGCACCCGGAAGCCGCCGTCTATTTGGAGCTATTCACCTACCGCCACCCCAAGGGTGACCAAACCATCCACCGCAAGAAGACAAACGATCTCGGCGGCATTCGGCACATGGCGCTCGAAGTATCAGACGCGGTGGCGGCCCACGCATTCATCCGGCTGCAGCAACAGGTGTACGGAAAACAAGGACTTCGCATCGAAGTCCTGGGTGGCGAACACATTCCTGAGGAGCTCACCCCGTTTCCCTACAAGTTTTTCTACTGGATCGATCCCTGGGGCGTGCAATGGGAGATGGAGCAAGGCCGCCCGGTCGACCGGGCGGTGAAAGGGATTGTCGGCTGAGCTTGCGGGGTTCGGCAATCAGTCGTTCATGATCAAGCCGCCATTGACGTGCAGGGTTTGCCCGGTGATGTAGCCGCTGGCATCCGAGGCGAGGAAGACCGTTGCGCCGGCGAGATCTTCCGCGAGCTGCATGCGGCCGAGTGGAATGTACTTTTCGTACTCGAAAAGTTTGGCGCGGTGATCGGCATGCATTGGCGTATCGACCGCGCCGGGGGCAATGGCGTTGACCCGCACCCCCTTTGCCGCCACATCCTGCGCGGCCGCGCGCGTCAGACATTGCAACGCTGCCTTCGTGGAACAATAGTCGACGCCGCCCCCATCCTGGTTGAACACGGAAGCGCGCGACGACCATGAACTGCCAATGTTGATGACGCTGCCGCGCTCCGCTCTGACCATCTCCGGCAGCACGGCGCGCATGATCCGCATCGGCGAGCGGACATTGACCGCGTAGATATTGTCCCACGCCGCGTCCTCGACGGTGAGCATGTCGGCAAAAGTCATGTAGCCCGCATTGTTGATCAGCACGTCGATGCGGCCGCTCAGGTCCAGCGCTGCCTTGACCAGCCGGTCCGGAGCGTCGTCAGCGACAACGTCGCAGGCAACGGTGGCAACCTTCCGGCCAATGGCCTCGATCTTGCCCGCGCCAATCTTGAGATGCTCGGCGTTGCGCCCGGTCAGAACCAAGTCGCTCCCGGCATAGGCGAGTGCCTCCGCCAGAGCGAGGCCGATCCCCTGACTGGCGCCGGTGACGATACTGCAGTAGCCGCTCAGGTCGAAGAGATTCCGAGATATGTCGGGGACTGGGAGAGACATTCGTTGCTCCATTTCAGGGTAATCATAATCGATCGCAAGACCGAGTAGAGGATATGCTGCCCTTTGTTGAATGTCCGCTCTGGGCCAATTGCGGCATTCGAAAGCGACGGAGCCTCCAATTACACGAGGCGGCTTTACCTTTACTGACGACGCGGTCTTCAATTTTGCTAGGTCCAGCTCGTTCGTCCGGGGCGGTGCAGCTACCTCAAGAGCCACGATCATGGAATTGACGCGCCAGCGGCTGATCGAAAGCGGCCTGTTCGGCGAATGCCCAATCACCGTCCTGCCGGTGACGTTCTATGCATTCGAGCGGCTGCTCGCGGTGGGGCCACAACCGGCCAAAATCAAGAACTCGCTGCTGCTCTGCACCGGCTCGAACAGAGCGGTAAGCTCAAACTCTGCGGGCAGCTTTCGGACGCCAAGTCGCCGCCGAATATCTGGAGCACGAAATCACCTGGGTGCATTCGCTGCGCGAAGGCTTTGGCCGTTGCGTGATCGAGGGCCGCCTCGCCGGAAGCCGCGTGGTCTGCTCCGACATTCGTGAATTCTCGACGCAGCGCGACGAGATGCATGACCGCGAAATCTATCTGTACAACGACCGGGCGGATTTCATGGCCACGCTCGACCGTCTCGCGCACACGGCAGCGCCGCCGGCTCCCTTCGACGGTTATCCTTATCGGGCGATCTGCGCAGCGCGATCGAAAGCGCGTTCTGAATTTCAGTTTTGCGCCAGCGCGGTCTCGATGATCTGCCGGCAGGCGACGAGTTCGTCCAGCGCCGCCTTGAGTTTTTGCCGATCTTCGGCGGTATGGACCGTCGGCGCCGATTCTTCGTTGGCTGAGGGCTCGGATTGTCCGGCCGCGGATGGCGGCGTCGCCGACGGCTGCACCGGAGGCGATGGCGCATCCAGCGATATCGGCGGCACGATCGTCGGCGCACGCCGGGTGGCCGCCTGCGCCATAACGCAGGGCTCTACACGCGGCGTGGCATGAGTCTCTTGCGCGCGGGGCGTCCCTATAGCGAACAGATTGGGCTCGGACCGCGTAGCGGTCGGCTCCTTCGCATCTTCCTCCTCGCCGATCTCCTCATCCACCTCTTCATCGTCGTCGTCGACGTCGGGCGGCAAATCGGCGCTGGCGGTCCAGACCGTCTGAACGAAGGTCACCCCGTTCTCACGCAGGATCCGCTGCACGCCGCGGATAGTGTAACCCTCGCCGTAGAGCAAATGGCGCACACCGCGCAGCAGGTCGACATCGTTCGGCCGGTAATAGCGCCGGCCGCCGCCGCGCTTCATCGGCCGGATTTGCGGAAAACGGCTCTCCCAGAACCGCAGCACGTGCTGCGGCACGTCGATCTCGTCAGCGACCTCGCTGATGGTGCGGAATGCATCCGGCGCTTTTTCCAACGGCCTGCTCCGAAAGACGCAGCATCGGGGAGCGACGTCCTAGAGATCGATTTCGACGAAACGCAGACTAAGCCAGATTCGTCAGACTTCGACGACGCGAACGCTACGCACGCGGGTAACGCGCTACTCGGCTTCAGCCTCGTCAGGGCCGACTTCCACGCCGTTGATCCGCTGCTTGAGAATAGCGGACGGCTTGAACACCATGACGCGGCGCGGCGAAATCGGGACTTCCTTGCCGGTCTTCGGATTGCGCCCGATGCGCTGGCCCTTTTTGCGCACCACGAATGATCCGAATGAAGACAATTTCACCGTCTCCCCGCGCTCAAGGCAGTCGGTGATTTCCTTGAGCACAAGCTCAACGAGAGTAGCGGATTCGGTGCGCGACAGTCCGACCTTCTGATAGACCGCCTCACACAAGTCCGCACGTGTGACCGTCTTTCCCGACATCGCCAGCCCCATGCACGGCGCTCAATTGAGCCTCTTCATATCGTGCTGAATTATCTACGATATTAGCTTGTCGGCAGACGGTCAACGGGCTTTAGCACGAACTTACAAAGTGCTCGGCGCACTCTGACAGGCCATCCCAAGCCACTGGCGGTCGTCCCCGCGTCGCTCGCCGGTCACCAGCGCACCAGGACCGCGCCCCAGGTGAAGCCGCCGCCCATGGCCTCGAGCAACAACAGGTCGCCGCGTTTGATGCGCCGGTCGGCGACCGCATCGGCCAGCGCAAGCGGGATGGACGCGGCCGACGTATTGCCGTGGCGATCCACCGTGGTGACGATCTTCTCCGGGGCGATGCCGAGCTTGTGCGCGGAACCGTCGATGATTCTCTTATTGGCCTGATGCGGAATGAACCAGTCGATGTCGGCCGCCGTATAGCCGGTCGCCTTGAAGGCGTCCTCAACCACGTCGGTGATCATGGCCACGGCGTGCCGGAATACCTCCCTGCCCTCCATGCGCAAATGACCGACGGTACCCGTCGACGACGGGCCTCCGTCGACATAGAGCTTCGTCTTGTGCCGGCCATCGGAACGCAGATGCACCGTCAAGAGGCCGCGATCCTCGCGGGTGCCGGGCTGGGTCTGCGCTTCGAGGACGACCGCGCCGGCGCCGTCGCCGAACAACACGCAGGTGGTGCGGTCGGTCCAGTCGAGAATCCGCGAAAACGTCTCCGACCCGATCACCAGCGCCCGCTTGAACGCACCCGACCTGAGCAACCCGTCGGCGGTGGCCAAAGCAAAGACGAAGCCGGAGCATACCGCCTGTAGATCGAAGGCCGCGCCCTGGGTAATGCCGAGGTCGGCCTGCACGGCAACGGCGCTGGCCGGAAACGTGTTGTCCGGGGTCGACGTCGCGAGCACGATGAGATCGATCGACTGCGCATCGACATGCGCATGCGCGAGCGCTTGGCGCGCGGCATGCACCGCCATATGCGAGGTCAGTTCGCCGGCCGCGGCAATCCGGCGCTCGTGAATGCCGGTGCGCTGAACGATCCACTCGTCCGAGGTGTCGACCTTGCGCGCGAGCTCCTCGTTGGTGAGAACCTGGCTCGGCAGGTAGCTGCCGCAGCCGAGAATGACCGACCGCGTGACTGTCACGAGGTGGCTCCGCTGGCGGCTTTGTTTTCGAGAATCTTGCTTGCCAAAACTTGACTGCTTCCGATTTGCGACTTGTCCGCTTGAGACTTGTCAGGTTGCGAGTCCAGCCCCCGATTTGCCGTGCCGGGCGAGCGCCGTCCTGATTTTGGCCAACAACTCGTCGCGCACCACGCCGTGGCCGACCTCGATCGCTGCCGCATAGCCTTCGGCATCCGACCCGCCGTGACTCTTAATGACGATGCCACTGAGGCCGAGAAACACGCCGCCATTGGCGCGTCGCGGATCCATGCGTTCGCGCAATCGGGCGAAGGCTCCACGCGCGAATACATAGCCGATCTTGGTGCTCAGAGAAGAGGTCATCGCCGCTCTGAGATATTGGCCGATCTGGCGGGCTGTGCCTTCGGCGGCCTTGAGCGCGATGTTGCCGGCAAAGCCCTCGGTGACGACGACGTCGACCTTGCCCTGGCCGATATCATCGCCCTCGACAAAGCCTTGATAGTCGAATTCCGGAAAACTCTCTTCGCGAAGGACGCGGCCGGCCTCGCGCACGTCTTCGAGACCCTTGACCTCCTCGACGCCGATATTGAGGAGGCCGACGGTCGGGCGATCGATGCCGAACAGAATGCGCGCCGTCGCCGAGCCCATGACCGCAAGATCAACCAAATGTCTGGCATCGGCGCCGATCGAGGCGCCGACATCGAGCACGATCGACTCGCCGCGCACGGTCGGCCACAGCGCCGCGATCGCCGGCCGGTCGAGGCCCGGCAGCATCTTGAGATGAAACTTCGACATCGCCATCAGCGCGCCGGTATTGCCGCCCGACACCACCATGTCGGCGTCGCCTTTCTTCACCGCATCGATGGCGAGCCACATTGACGATTTCCAGCGGCCTGTGCGCAACGCCTGGCTGGGTTTGTCCTCCATGCGCACGACGACATCGGTGTGGACAAGCCGCGACACCGCTTTGAGCTGCGGTCGGGCCTCAAGCAACGGTGCAATCAGCGCCGAGTCGCCGAACAGAACGAATTCGCTGCCGGGATGGCGGATCAGCGCCAATTCGGCCCCGGCAATACTCACCGCGGGGCCGTGGTCGCCCCCCATTGCATCGACCGCAATGCGGACCTTGTCTGACATTCGACGACCTAGGCCCGGGAGGGAATGGGACTTCGGCAACCGCTGTGAGAATAGCGGTTCGACGCCCGGACACAAATTTGCTCAGCGACCACTTTCGTCCCCCGACTTCCGATGAAAAGCTTCCGGCCCACTTGAGCGCATCAGCCCGAGGTCCAAGATGCGCCAGTAAATCAATGATTTTACTATTGTTTGTTCTATTTGCCTCAGCAACATAGAGGATTTCGTCCCGCTCGTACTAGCCCTTGGTCAGTTTGGCGAGCGCTGCAAACGGGCCGGGATCGAGCTTGTCGTCGGCCGGAGATTCGAACATCGCGTCCGGCTTGCGGGGATAGGGATCTAGTCCAAGGATCAGGAATTCGGCCGCGAGCGCCCCGAGATCGATCGTGCCGCCAACCAGCGGCTCCGGATCGTCCCACCTCACGTCGCGCCGCTCCGGCTTTTCGTCCTCGTCGCCGGACGGCTCGGGCGCGCGTTGCGGAATAAAGGCGAGATCGATGGTCGCCGCGACCTCGTCGGCGAGCGGCTCGAGGGTCACGACACAAGTCTGGCCGACGGTGGCGGAGACCGAGCCCGCGACATGCAGACCGTCGGCGCCACGACGCGTGACGTCGAAGCTTGCGTGCAGGCGCATCAAATCACGCAAGCTGGCAACCTTGGCGACGGCGGCGCGCACACCGGCGTCGGCGTCAAGCTCGTAGTGCTGACCGGCTTCAGGAATGTCCTCGAGCGCCACCGGAACATACCATGGTGACGGATATGGCGAAGCGCTTACCTTTCGCGGCTTTTGCTCACCCACTTTGGACGGCCTCTGCAATCGGCATAGTCTCCGGCTTTGGGAACTCAACTCGCCCGCGCAATAGTGCGGCTTCGAAGGCGCTTTGACCTTGTTGCCCAAACTGCGCCAACGCCGCGTGGACATAAGCGGCAAGCCGCGCCGCTCCCTCGCCTGATTTTGCATCGTCAAAGATATTGCGCGCGAGTGCGTTCTCAAGCTCCCGGCGATCCGTCGCAGCCAAGGCCGCGACATAGGCGGCCTGACGGCCGTAAAACGCCTCGGCAAAGCTGCGCATTTTCTTCGGCACCGCAAGGTCGCCGACCCCCATTTCGCGGAGATTGTCGTCGAGGTCGCGACAGAACGTGTCGAACAGCTGTTGCCCGATGGCCCGCGGGGCGCCCTCGTTTGGCAGGGCTTGCGGCAAGGGTTGCTCGCCCGCCTCGCGCCCGATCTGGGCAAGGATCAGCACGAGATGCAGCACAATGAGGTCGAAACGGCCTTGGACGGTGTCCGGCACCCCGTAAGCGCTGTAGAAGGCCGGCTCCCGGGCCTGCGCCACGATCGCGCCATAGAGGTCACGGATGCTGTGCGCGGGGGAACTTGGCCGAAATAGCTTCAAGATCATTAGCTTGACTTAGATAGCTGACGACGCGGCTTAAACGCCACTCAAACGTGGCCCAAAGCTCCCCAGGCGCGGCTCATTTGCCAATCCGGGGCTTTGGAGGTACGGCACACGGCGGCCGGGCGCAAGTTGCGACAGGCTAAAGTCGATCTGGGGACAAATCAGGGACCAGGGATGCGGGGGAGTTTTTCGGGGAGCGGACGCCGGCCGAAAATGGCGGCATGTGCGGCCACGTTGGCGCTGATATCCGCGCTCGCGCTTGCCGGCTGCACCCGCGAAACCTTTCAGCGCGGCTACGTGCTGCCCGAAGGCGCGCTCGAACAAATTCCGCTCGGCGCGTCGCAAGAGCAGGTGCTGCTGGTTCTCGGCACCCCATCGACAGTGGCGACGGTCAGCGGCGAAGCGTTCTATTACATCTCGCAGCGCGCCGACCGCCCGATCATGTTCATGCAGACGAAGGTCATGGATCAGCGCGTCATCGCCGTCTATTTCGACCACGACCGCAAGGTCCAGCGTCTCGCCGAATATGGCATGAAGGACGGTCACCTTTTCGATTTCGTCAGCCGCACGACACCGACCAGCGGCAACGACATCAGCGTGATCACCACCATCATCCACAATTTCGAGGGCAAAGGCTCCTAGATCCGGTTCCTAGATCTGGAAGCCTCTGCCCCGAATTGCAATCGCTTCGCGCTTGCCGCGCCGGCGCCCTCGCGTCAGCGCGCCAGGATCGCCAAGAGCAGAAGCGCGACGATATTGGTGATCTTGATCATCGGGTTGACGGCGGGACCCGCCGTATCCTTGTACGGGTCGCCGACGGTATCGCCAGTCACCGCGGCCTTGTGGGCGTCGGAACCCTTGCCGCCGTAATGACCGTCCTCGATATACTTCTTGGCGTTGTCCCAGGCGCCGCCGCCTGAGGTCATCGAGATGGCGACGAAAAGGCCGGTCACGATGACACCGAGCAGCATGCCGCCGAGTGCTGAGAACGCGGCCGACTTGCCCGCCGCGCCGCCGCCGGCGACGAGGTAGATGACGAAATAGACCACGATCGGCGACAGCACCGGCAACAACGACGGTATGATCATTTCCTTGATCGCGGCGCGCGTCAGCATGTCGACGGCGCGACCATAATCCGGCTTGTCGCGGCCCTGCATAATGCCCGGCCGCTCGCGGAACTGACGCCGCACTTCCTCGACGATCGAAGACGCCGCGCGTCCCACCGCAGTCATGCCCATCGCCCCGAACAGATAAGGCAGCAGGCCGCCGAACAAGAGGCCTGAGACCACGTAGGGATTGGTGAGCGAAAAGTCCGGCGCAACGCCCAGGAAATACGGGTGCTCCTTCGCCCCCGCGATGAAGAATTTCAGGTCTTCGTTATAGGCGGCGAACAGCACCAGCGCGCCCAGGCCGGCCGAGCCGATGGCATAGCCCTTGGTCACCGCCTTGGTGGTGTTGCCGACGGCGTCGAGCGCGTCGGTCGACTTGCGCACTTCCTTCGGCAGTCCGGCCATTTCGGCAATGCCGCCGGCATTGTCGGTCACCGGTCCGAAGGCATCGAGCGCAACCACGATACCGGCCAGCGCCAACATGGTGGTCACCGCGATGGCGATGCCGAAGAGCCCGGCGAGATTATAGGCGATGAGAATGCCGGCGATGATGACGAGCGCCGGCAGCGCGGTCGCTTCGAGCGACACCGCAAGCCCCTGAATGACGTTGGTGCCGTGACCGGTGACCGAAGCCTGCGCGATGGAACGGACCGGCCGATAATCGGTGCCGGTATAGTATTCGGTGATCCAGATGATCAGGCCGGTCACGCCGAGGCCGACGATGCCGCAGATGAACAGCGTCTGACCCGAATAGCTTACGCCGGCCAGCGGGCCGAATCCGATGAGTTCATAGATCACGCCGGCAATGCCGACGAGTGCAAGGACCGCGGTCGCGAGCATGCCCTTATAGAGCGCACCCATGATTGATTGGCTGGCGCCGAGCTTGACGAAGAACGTGCCGACGATCGAGGCAATGATGCAGATGCCGCCGATGGCCAACGGAAGCGTCATCATCTTCAAGAGCATGTCGGCGCCGGCGTTGCCGAAGAAGATCGCGGCGAGAACCATGGTCGCGACGGTAGTCACGGCGTAAGTCTCGAACAGGTCGGCCGCCATGCCGGCGCAGTCGCCGACATTGTCGCCGACATTGTCGGCGATGGTCGCCGGATTGCGCGGATCGTCTTCCGGAATTCCGGCCTCGACCTTGCCGACCAGATCGCCGCCGACATCGGCGCCCTTGGTGAAAATGCCGCCGCCGAGACGAGCAAAAATCGAGATCAGCGAGGCGCCGAAGCCGAGCGCCACCAGCGAGTCGATGACTTCACGATTATTGGGCGCCAGATGCAGCGTGCCGATCAGGAAGCCGAAATAGAGCGTGACGCCAAGGAGCGCGAGACCGGCCACCAACATGCCCGTGATCGCGCCCGCACGGAACGCGAGTTCCAGGCCGCCGGCAAGCGAACTGATCGCCGCCTGCGCCGTGCGCACATTGGCGCGCACCGAGACGTTCATGCCGATGAAGCCCGCGGCGCCCGACAGAATGGCGCCGACCGCAAACCCAAAGGCGACCAGCCAGCCCAGGAAATAGCCGACGATGGCGAAGATAACGATGCCGACGAGACCGATGGTGCTGTATTGGCGCTTCAGATAGGCCTGCGCGCCCTCGCGCACGGCGGCTGCGATCTCCTGCATGCGCTCGCTACCGGCGTCCTGCGAGATCACCCAGCGGGTGGCCCAGATGGCATAGGCGATGGCCAATGCGCCGCAAAGAACGATGAGCCATAAAGTTTGCATGGAAGATCCCCGGTGTTTTGGAGGGCCAGACAGCGGAGGCCGGCCCGGAAAGAAAACTATGTCCCACGCGCAACTGTGCAGGCCTTATGGGCAATGCGGGCGCGGACACTGCCATAATGCCCTCGTCGGGCAAGGTCAACGGACGGGGCCCGCCATGGGTGGGCCCCTAGGCGAGACGCCTTGTCACGACGTTATCTCGCACGACAGACCAGCGGTTCAAAAAGCTCCCCCTGGGTGGGGGCGCATTACCGCACGGGTGAGACCGCGGTAATTATGGAATTACGGTGACATTGCACTAATTGTCCACTTGCGTGATGGGTTAAGTGCGCTGTCGCCATTAGTCAGCTGTCCACCGTAATCTGTCGTTTATGATTCCACGCCAAATCCGGAACGGCCCGCGCGCTCACGCCGCCCCGAGATAGCGGATGGGGCGGCCGGGGGCGATGGCCTGAGCGGCGGCAATAACGGCGTTCGCGTCGATGCCGTAGTGCCGGTAGAGGTCGGCAATCGTTCCGGTCTGGCCGAAATGTTCGACGCCGAGCGGCCGCACCCGATGGCCGTGGACGGCACCGAGCCAGCCAAGCGTCGCCGGATGGCCGTCGAGCACGCTGACGATACCGCAATCGCGCGGCACTTCCGCCAACAGCCGCTCGATATGGGAACGGGCGTGCACCAGTCCGCGCTCCCGCGCCCGCCAGGCCGCGGTCCAGCCGGCATTGAGGCGGTCGGCCGAGGTCACGGCGAGAAGGCCGACATCGCGGCGATCTTCCGCCATCAGTCCGATGGCTTGGATGGCTTCCGGCGCCACCGCGCCGGTGTAAGCGACGACGACCTGGCAATTCGGCCCGGGCTCCCGCAGCCAATAAGCGCCATCGACGACGGCCTGCCGCAACTCGGCAGTCATCTGGCGTTGAACTTGTTCAATGGGCCGCGTCGACAAACGCAAATAGATCGAGCCGCCGGTTTCATCGCGCAGCCAATTGCGTTCGGAAGACTCGTCGCCCCCGTCGCGCTGAATGTAGTCGAGCGCAAAGCGCAGAATGACGGCAAGCTCGTCGACGAAAGCCGGCTCGAAAGCGGCCAGGCCATCCTGCGCCAGGCCGATCAGCGGTTCGGCGATCGATTGATGCGCGCCGCCCTCTGGCGCCAAGGTCAGCCCCGACGGCGTCGCCACCAAGATGAAACGGGCATCCTGATAGCAGGCGTAGTTCAAGGCATCGAGGCCGCGGGCGATGAACGGATCGTAGAGCGTACCGATCGGCAATAGCCGCTCGCCATTGAGGGCATGCGAGAGCCCGAGCGCGGAAAGCGCGCCGAACAGATTCATCTCGGCAATGCCGAGTTCGATATGCTGGCCCTTGGGCGAGAACTCCCAATTGAATGTGGATGGGATGCGCTCGCTCTTGAACGTATCGGCCAAGGCTTCGCGCGCGAACAGGCCGCGGCGATTGACCCACGGCCCGAGATTGGTGGAGACCGTCACGTCGGGCGACGTCGTGACGATGCGCGAGGCCAGCGGCGTGGTTCCGCGCGCGATCTCGTTGAGCAGAGCGCCGAAGCCGGTTTGCGTCGCCATTTCCGGCTGGATTGTGACCTTTAGCTCTTCAGGCACGTCGATCAGCGGCGCTTTCAGATTGCGCTCGCCGCCAGCCGCAAATGGCACGGCGTCGAGAAATGTCTGCAGCGCGGCCTCGGGCGCGCTCAGGCCTTCAAAGCGGTCCCATTCATGCCCAGGCCGGATCTTCATGGCGGTGCGGAACGTCTCCATCTGCGCCGGCGTCATCAGGCCGGCGTGATTGTCCTTGTGGCCGGCGAACGGCAGACCGAGGCCCTTGATCGTATAAGCGATGAAACAAACCGGGCGGTCATGATCGATGCTGTCGAAGGCCTCGATGATGGCGCCGAGATCGTGGCCGCCGAGATTGTTCATCAGCCGCGCCAGTGCCTCGTCGCTGCGCTGTTCGATCAGGCGTGTCACCGCGCCCTGATCGCCGATTTCGTCGAGCAGACGCTTGCGCCACGCCGCGCCGCCCTGAAACACCAGCGCCGAATAGAGCTGGTTCGGGCAATTATCGATCCACTGCCGCAGCCGCTCGCCGCCCGGCTCATGGAATGCCGCCTGCTGCAGCGATCCGTATTTGAGCAGCACTACATCCCAGCCGAAATTGCGGAACAGATTCTGGTAGCGCTCCCACAGCCCTTCACGGACCACGGCATCGAGGCTCTGGCGGTTGTAATCGACGATCCACCAGCAATTGCGCAGGCCGTGTTTCCAGCCTTCGAGGATCGCTTCGAAGATATTGCCCTCATCGAGCTCGGCATCGCCGAGAAGCGCGATCATGCGGCCCTCGGCCCGGTCGAGGCCCCAACCGTGGGCGCGCACATAATCCTGCACCAGCGACGAAAACAGCGTCTGCGACACGCCAAGCCCGACCGAGCCGGTCGAGAAATCAACATCGTCGCTGTCTTTGGTGCGCGACGGATAGGATTGCGCGCCCTTATAGCCGCGGAAGTTTTCGAGCTTGTCCCGCGTTTGCCTGCCGAGCAGATATTGAATGGCGTGGAAGTTCGGCCCGGCATGCGGCTTCACCGCGACGCGATCCTGCGGCCGCAGCGTGTGGAAATAAAGCGCGGTCATGATGGTGGCGAGCGAGGCCGACGACGCCTGGTGGCCGCCGACCTTCAGGCCGTCGCTGCTTTCGCGCAGATGATTGGCGTGATGAATGGTCCAGGTCGCAAGCCACAGCACCTTGCGCTCGAGTTCGGTGAGGATCTGCAGGTCTTGCATGAGGGGCGCCGCTGTTACCGGGTTTATGGAAACGCCAAATATCGGCCAAGCCGCCGCAAGCTACTCCAATTCGACGGTGTCGAAATCCGCCGGCAGGATGATTTCGAGAAGCTCGCAATCGTCGGAATAGTCGAGCACGGCGTGTTTGATCTTCGGCGGCTGCAGCCAGCACGAGCCCTCGCGCATCGTGACGATTCCGGCGCCGTCATATTCGCCCTTGATCCAGCCTTTGAGCACATAGATCATCTGAAATTCGACGTCGTGATAGTGCCGCTTTGACACTTCCGCCGGATCGCAGGGCGGGACCATCTTGATGACATGCGCCCGCGCCAGCCCGTTGGTCGCAGCGGCAATGCCGAGATCGCGGTACTGCGCATAGCGGCGCAAACCGATTTCGAATGCATCGGGTGAATGATGGCTGGCAACGAAGGTTTGCTTGCGCGGTGCTGCCTTCGCAGCCGGTTTGTGTTGGCGCTTGCCGCTTGCAGCCGCGCGACGACGCGACGCGGGCTTGGCGGACGATCGGCGGGGCGCGGTCCGCGCAGTGCGACCCTTCTTACCGCCTGCCGGCTTTTGCTTAGCTCTTGCTTTCGTTCTTGCCTTTGTTCTTGCCATTGGCTTCCTCCCTAGAATTGCAGAGCGCCATTGTGACGAATGACGGCAGAACGCGCGTCATCAGGTTTGCGTGCGCCCAACTGCCCTAGCGCGGCCTGGGTCTCTTCGATGAGCAGATCGATGACATGGCCGGGCCCCTCTTCGCCCAGCGCACCGAGGCCCCATAAAAACGCTTTGCCCGCGAAGGCGGCCGAGGCGCCGAGCGCATAGGCGCGGACGACATCCGTACCGCCCCGAATGCCGGAATCCATCATCACGGTGACGCGCTTGCCGGCTTGTTTGACGATCGCCGGCAGCGCATCGATCGCTGCCGGCAAAGCTTCGATCTGGCGGCCGCCGTGATTTGAAACAAACAAGCCGTCAACGCCGAGCGAGATAGCTTTCTCGGCGTCTTGCGGATGCAGAATGCCTTTGACAATGAGCGTCTTGTTCCAGCGATCGCGATATTTGGCGACTTCCCCCCAGGTGAAAGCGCCGCCCATTTCACGTTTGGCGAAGGAGATAACTTCGTTGATCGAAGGGTTCTCGCCGGCATAGCTGCGGAGACTCGCAAAGCGCGGGATACCGTTTCGCCACAACGCCATGGTCCAGCCCGGCGACATCGCCATCTGCGCCAGCATCTTCAGGTCGGGCTGGAACGCGCCGCCGAGACCGACCACCACTTCACGCGCCCGCGTCGTGCGCACCGGCACGTCGAGCGTCAGCACCAGTGCGCTGCAGGCGGTCGCCGCGGCGCGCTGCACCAGATCGAAGCCGATGGCGTGATCGTTATTGGCGGCGCGGTAAAGCTGAAACCAGCAAACATCCGGCGCGATTTCGGCAATCTCTTCGATGGTCGCGCCGCCGGCCATGCCGAGCACATAAGGCACGCGCGCCTTTTGTGCGGCGCGGGCGAGATGCCTGTCGGCACCCGGCCAGACAATCGCCGGACCGCCCATCGGCGCGATGCCAATCGGCGCCGCGTAGCGGCGGCCGAACAGTTCGATGTCGCAGGACGGCAGCGACGGCACGATGCCGTAACGCGGCACCAATTCAACTGCGTCGAGCGCCGTCCAGTTGCGCTTGATGCCGGCGTCATCCTTCCCCGAGCCGCCATCGCCATATTCGAAGGCAAAATGCGGCAGCCGGCGGCGCGCGCCGCGGCGCAGATAATCAACGGTCGGATAGCGCCGGTAGAGTTCGCCGTAACGCAGATTGGAATTCTTCCCGACCGCCGCCGGGGTCAGGTTTCGCGGCGCGATGATCGCCGTCGTGTCGTGCATGAGCGTTTCTCCCGTGGCGCATTATAGCCACGGGCGGACCGCACTAGAAATGGCTGTAAGACGATCGCGCGAAGGCGAGAGGCTTGCCGTCGCGGTCGAAGCGGGCACCTTCCCCGGCCATAATGCGGCCGATTTCGGTCACGGCGACGCCGGCCTTGTCTGCTGCCGCGCAAAATGCTGCGAGTTTCTCAGGCCTCAGCGTCAGCACGATTTCGTAATCGTCGCCGCCGGTAAGCGCGGTTTCGATCAGCGCCGGATCGGCAGCGATGGCGGTTCGCGCGGCTTCCGAAAACGGCACGCGCGCTACATCGATTTCCGCCGCCACGCCCGAGACGCGGCCCAGTTTGGCGACATCGCCCACTAAGCCGTCAGACACGTCCATGGCGGAGCCGGCATACCGCAGGACAGCGTCGGCGAGCGCGTTGCGCGGCTCCGGCAACAAATAGCGCAGTTGGAGATGCGCCAGCATGGTCTCGGTCAACCGCCAGCGTTGTGCCAGGCTAGCATCGCGGCGCAGCCGCACGCCGAGCGCGGAATCTCCGACCGTGCCGGTGACCACGACGCTATCGCCGGCTTTGGCGGTCGAGCGCCGCACCATGGCGCCCTTCGGCACCACGCCGAACGCCGTGATCGACGCCGCAATCGGCCCCGGCGTGCGGTCGGTGTCGCCGCCGAGGAGCGGACAGCCGTAATGCTTGGCATCGTCACCAAGACCCGTGGCAAAGCTCGCGATCCAGGCGTCATCGACTTTTGCCGGCAACGAAACCGAAATGAGAAAACCAATCGGTTTCGCGCCCTTTCCCGCCAGATCGGACAGGTTCATCCGCAGCACTTTGCGGGCAATTTTATCCGGCGGGTCATCTGAAAAAAAATGCACGCCGGCGATGACGCCGTCAGTGGTCACGACGAGGTCGGAGCCTGGCGGTGGCGCGATAACCGCCGCATCGTCGGTCAAACCAAATGCGCCGGAATCGATCGCAAGCGGAGCGAAATGGCGCGCGATCAGACGGTCTTCGGCTGACGGTCCGTCAGACATCGCGGCTAAGCCGGGCCGCCGGCAATTTCAGCGGCGCGGAATTGGCGCGCCAATTGATCGAGGACAGCGTTGACCATGCCGGTCTCCTCCTTGTCGACGAAAGCGCCGGCGACATCGACATATTCCGACATCACCACGCGGGCGGGCACGTCGTTGCGACAGGCAAGCTCATAGGCGCCGGCGCGCAGCACCGCGCGCAGCACCGCCTCGATCCGCTTGAGCGGCCAGCCGCGCGTGAGCACGGCATCGATTTTCGGATCAAGGCTCATTTGCTCGCGCACGACGCCTGAGACGATATCACGGAAATAGGCCGCTTCGGCCGGCAGATATTTTGCGCCTTCGACTTCGCCGCCGAGCCAATGGCTCTCGAACTCCGCCATGATCTCGTTCACGCCGGTGCCAGCGAGATCCATCTGATACAGCGCCTGGACCGCGGCGAGCCGCGCCGCGCCGCGCTTATTGGCCTTGCGCGCGTCTTGGACGTTTCGCTCGGCGTCGGCGTCGGGCATGTCAGCGTTTCCCGAGGCGTTTCTTAAGGCCGACCAGTGTCAGCGCGGCGCGCACAGCGCCGCCGCCTTTGTCTTGATCGTCGACGCCGGCGCGCGCCTTGGCCTGGACCTCGTTCTCGACGGTGATGATGCCGTTGCCGATCGGAATTCCTCGGGCGATGGACAGGTCCAAAAGCCCGCGCGCGGATTCATGCGAGACAATTTCAAAATGGATTGTTTCGCCGCGAATGACGCAGCCGAGCGCCACCGCGCCGTCATAGGGCCGACGCTTCTTCTGCGCGGCATCGAGCGCAATCGCAGTCGCTGTTGGGATTTCGAGCGAGCCCGGCACGCTGATGCAGTCGAATTGCGCGCCGGCTTCCTGCAAGGCTTTCTTTGCGCCGGCGAGCAGTGCGTCGGCAATATCGTCGTAATAGCGCGCCTCGACGACGAGAATGCGCGCGCCTTTGACGCTTGTGCTGTCGCGCTTTGTTTGCCGCGGCCCGGCCATCGCTAAAACCCCTTGAACTGGCGTGCGGTCCTAGCAAGCGCGGCGTGGCCGAACAAGCAGGCCGTCAATGCTGTTTTGCCGTGTCGAGAAGCCGCGCGGCATAGCGCGCCATCTGATCGACTTCGAGATTGACGCGCGCGCCGACCTCCAGCGCGCCGAAAGTCGTGACTTTCAGGGTGTGCGGAATGATGAGGACCGAGAACGTGTCGTCTTTGACTTCGTTAACCGTGAGCGAAATGCCGTCGAGCGCGACCGAGCCTTTCGGCGCGATGAAACGCGTAAGCGCCGCCGGCACGCGAAATGTCAGACCCGAACTGTCGAGGAAGTCGTCGCGTGCGATCAGTTCGGCAATGCCGTCGACATGGCCCGAGACCATATGGCCGCCAACCTCGTCGCCGAGCCGCAGCGCCCGCTCGAGGTTGAGCTTGGTGCCGTGCCACCAGGCCCCGGCGGTCGTCAGCCGCAAGGTCTCGGCCGCGGCATCGACGGCAAAGAAGGCCTGATTGCCCTTGAGCCCGCGCTCGATCACAGTGAGGCAGGTTCCCGAACAGGCGATGGACGCTCCGATGTCGATAGAGTCTGGATTGTAGGCGCAGCCGATGGTTATTCGGCGCAGGTTCTCAGCCTTTTCCTGAACTTCAATGATCTCGCCTAAGTCACTGACAATACCCGTGAACATCAATCACCTGCGCTCATAAGTCTCTTGCCGATCAGGCCCCACGGACTCGGTTGCGATTAACTTCAGACGCTGCTTGAGCATCGCCAAGGCGTCCGTATCAAGCGCTTCTATTCCGTCCGCACCGACGATCTTTTCGGAATGAAACAACACGGCCTGGTCGATCAGATCGGCTTTAATCAAGGCGGCCGCTAGCGTCGGCCCACCTTCGACCATCAGCCGCGTGATGCCCTTGGCCGACAAAAAGCCCATGGCATCTTTGAGGTCGAGTGAACCCGTGCTCTCGGGCAAGCGCAGCACTTCGACGCCGAGCGGCAGCAGCCGGAATTCAGCATCCTCCGGCGCGGACATGCCGGCGATCGCCCAAACCGGCGTCTCGTAGGCGCTCTTCACCAGACGCGAGTTCAACGGCAACCGCAGCATGCTGTCGGCGACGATCCGCACCGGCGAATTCTTTGCCATGCCCGGCAAACGACAGGTCAGCATCGGATCGTCGGCAAGCGCTGTGCCGATGCCGATCATGATCGCGTCGTTCTGCGCGCGCAGAAGATGCACGCGGTCGTGCACGGCGTCGCCGGTGATCGAGACCGGTCGCCGCCCGGCGGCGCCCACTTTGCCGTCGGCGGAGATCGCGAGCTTCAGCATCACACAAGGACGGCCGCGGGTCATGCGGCTGATGTGTCCGGCATGATCGCGACGGGCCTCGTCCGCGCCAATACCGATGTCGACCGCAATACCGGCGGCGCGTAGCCGCGCGTGGCCTTGGCCGGCCACTTCGGGATTGGAATCCTCGATCGCAGAGACGAGGCGTGAAATTCCGGCGGCGATCACCGCGTCAGCACAAGGCGGCGACTTGCCGAAATGCGAACACGGCTCCAGTGTCACATAGAGCGTCGCGCCGCCCGCTGCCGGCCCTGCCCTGCGCAACGCCTCGACCTCGGCATGCGGACGGCCACCCGGCTGGGTCCAGCCGCGGCCGACAATCACGCTGTCTTTGACGATCACGGCACCGACAGCAGGATTGGGCCAGGTACGGCCGAGGCCCCGGCGGCCGAGGCTCAACGCAAGCTTGATGAAGCGCAGATCGTCGGCCGCAGCGATTGCCTGCACGCTCACTCCGCCGCCTCGTCCCCCGACAATTCGGCGAGCGCAGCCTCGAAATCCTTGGCTTCGCGGAAATTGCGATAGACCGAGGCGAAGCGCACATAGGCGACGTCATCGAGGTCGCGCAAATGCGCCATCACCGTCTCGCCGATGCTCTCCGACGACACTTCGCTTTCGCCGAGGCTTTCCAATTCGCGGACGATCTTCGACACCATGTGATCGATGCGCTCGGGCTCGACCGGCCGCTTGCGACAGGCGATCTGCATCGAGCGCAACAGCTTGTCGCGATCGAACGGCACGCGCCGGCCGTTGCGCTTGATCACCACAAGCTCGCGCAGCTGCACTCGCTCGAAGGTGGTGAAGCGAAAATTGCAGGCGAGACAGACCCGGCGGCGGCGGATGACAGAAGAATCTTCAGTCGGCCGCGAATCCTTCACCTGGGTGTCGAGGCTCGAACAGTTTGGACAACGCATGGCCTTACCCCTTCGGCGCTACCCTTTGGTCCTAGCTCTCGTAAATCGGAAACCGGCTCACCAGGCGCTTGACCTTTTCGCGCACGCCCGCCTCGGCTTGCGCATCTTCCTCGGCGCCTTTTTGCGAGAGTGCATCAAGCACTTCGACGATCAAGTCGCCAATCTGCCCGAATTCGGCAATGCCGAATCCACGCGTCGTGCCGGCCGGCGTGCCGAGCCGCACGCCCGACGTGACCATGGGTTTTTGCGGATCGAACGGAATGCCGTTCTTGTTGCAAGTGATGCGCGCGCGGCCGAGCGCGACCTCGGCGACCTTGCCGGTCAGATTCTTGCGCCGCAGATCGACCAGCATCAGATGCGTGTCGGTGCCGCCGGAGACGATGTCGAGACCGCGGTTCTTCAACGTTTCCGCCAGCGCCTTCGCATTCTCAACCACACTCTTGGCATAAAGCTTGAACGACGGCCGCAGCGCCTCGCCGAAGGCCACCGCCTTCGCTGCGATCACATGCATCAGCGGCCCACCCTGCATACCGGGGAACACCGCCGAATTGAGCTTCTTCGCCAGTTCCTCGTCATTGGTCAGGATCGTGCCGCCGCGCGGGCCGCGCAGCGTCTTGTGCGTCGTCGTCGTCACCACATGCGCATGCGAAAACGGGCTCGGATGTGAACCGCCGGCGACGAGGCCGGCGAAATGCGCCATGTCGACCATCAGATAG
>JBAUCK010000303.1:0-4946 GCA_049677525.1 Xanthobacteraceae bacterium | reverse complement strand
TGGCTGGGGCGCCTGGATTCGAACCAGGGAATGGCGGAATCAAAATCCGACCAGTTCGCCTGTAAGATCAAAGCGCCTTCCGACGAATGACCCGAATGCGCGTCTTTATTGCATCAATAACTTATTGGTTGTGGTCGGAATGCCAAGACAGTAGCGCCTATGCCCCTGCACGCTAAATCGTCCAGCCATATCGACGTTAGGGCCGGCCGTCTGCCCTAGCTGACTTTCCGTCAGGTACTTCGGTTGATTGCTGCCGGTTCTCATTTGCTCCCCTCTCACTTTCCGCAAATTGCCGCTTAGCGCTCTGATCTCGGCATCGGCAATAGCACCGTATTTGCTCGATCAATCGCCAGTGACACTCCGCATAGTACGCTAATTGCGGAATGTCTGATGTGTGGCAGGATGACTCAGACAGTGGAGGAACCCGCGATGGCAACACTTCGGTAACGGTTAGCCCGACAAGCTGGCGGCCCGTAGCAGAGGAAGCGCCAAATGCAGACGCTCATGTTGGTCCTATTCGTAACCGTGTTCGCGGGTGCCGTTGGCTTCGTAGCTGGCCGCGTTTGGGAGATCAGATCGGGCCAGTCGAGGCCCTCGCTGCCTATCGATCTCGTCCTTCAACAACCCGCTAGCCCGGTACGCCTGCTCGCACGCATCGAGCCACCGATGGGGTTTTGACCGCCAGGCGTCACGGCGAGGCTTCTGGATGGCTCTCAGCTATAATCGGCACCTGCCTGAGTCGTGTGGAGGTTCCGATGCAAGATCAGCCCGACCAGATTGCGCCAGTGGTTAAGCCGCTATCGCTTGCGCATACGGTCATGACCGGCGATGCCGAAACGCTCGAAGACATGATGCGTGAGATGCTCCGCCCGATGCTCAGGGCGTGGCTCGACGACAATCTGCCGAGCATGGTCGAGCGCCTTGTGCGCGAAGAGATCGAGCGCATAAAGCGCGGGCAATAATCCGGCATCGCGTGCGCGGGCTGCGCGTGGCGCAAGAAACAAATGTTTGTCTCAGAATCGCAAGTTTTCATCGAGCTGATTTAGTACCTAAGGTGCATCGGGTTAGGGTGTCGGGACATCGCGGCCTTAAGGACCATCTTTGTCCAAGCGCTACGAACGCTCTGCTAAAGGCGATCCAAGGTCGCCGCATTGCCCAAGCTGCGCTCAATTCATGAGGCTCGCTCGAATAACGTCGCGATTTGACGACTTGCCTGACCTTTATACCTTTCAATGCTCCGCTTGTGGCGTATCGCACATCGAGGAAGCGTCACTCGGGATAGGCTGGTGTCACCCTGTTCCTAGCGTCCGTGGTGACAGCTCGCAGCCACTTACAGAAAAAGAAGCCCCTATGGTCGCGGCGGGTTACAAATCCGTCGCCCAGCTGACTAATGCGCCAACACGGCGGTAGGTAGGGCACCTCTCGATCGCGCTGCAGAGGGTGCTGATGTTGGAAGGCGTCGAGTGCCGGCCAAGTAGTTCCAGTGGTGGACGGGCGACGCGGGATGCCGGCGTTGATTCTGCCGACGGCCCCGCCGACAGCCGACATTGCGCTGCGACACTCAATGCGGAAGGGGCCGCCCTTCAGTAGCCAAACGCACCGCCTCTTTATTGGCGCCGATCCTCACGTCGATTACGGCGGTTTGCGCCGGCAACGCTCACGGCTGAGCCTGGATGGCCGACGCGGGCCTCGGCACTCGTTGCGGTCATTACCGTCGCCGGAACCACGAGGCTCAACGCAGCCGCCCGGCCCAGAAGCGAGAAGGCCCGTCGACGCGAAATCATTTCCGATTTGATCTTTTCACTCATCACAACCTCCAGGTTAAACTCGAAAGATCTGATGGTTCACTGAATTTCCCCGCTAGCCGGTCCACGTTCCGCGCCTGGGCAGCCGCAATCCATTCAACGTTGGGTGGGGCCCCATATACTTAGGTATCGTCGACCGGAGGATCGCCGGGGTGAGCGGGCCAATAAAAAGGGCGCGGCACTTTGGAAAACGTAGAGAGCCGGGCAAAATAAAAAGCCCGCCGAACTGCAAAGCCCGGCTGGTTAAGTTTGTAACCAGAGCAAACAATCGGGACAGTCAGCGGTTCCTGGCCTTACGGCGTCACGGTTAGCGGCTGCTTAACGGTGGCACCGCGGGGCAGGCCGATGCCGCCCCGCGCCCTGTGTTTGCTGCGGATTACATATCGCCGTTATTCTGGAGTCGGTCGGGGGTTTTTACGGTGTGCCTATGCGTGCGCAGAGGCGCATAGTTATAAAGCCGATGATGCCGGTAGGGATGTATTGCAACCACTGCACCCCGGTGGGAATAGCCCGAGACGCCTTGCTGCTGAGCTGCGGCTGGAACAGAGGCCAGAGCAGCACCGACAGTCAACGCTGCGAAGCCAATTGCAAATTTGAGACGCATGGTTTTTCCTCTTTGATCTTGTTTGTTTGTAGCCGCGACGCTTTGCGGCGGCCCAGAAAACAAGCAATCCACGCCCATTTGGTTCCCCTTTTGCGGGACGGCACGGCCAATCACACATTAGTGTGCGGTAACCCGCAGCCTACTTCGGAACGGAAGTGCCCTTTCTCCGATTGTGGACTCGGACGGATGGCGCCGCGGCCGAGTCCCCCCAAGCCCCCACACCCCTCACGCGGCGCCATCCGTTTGCGTTTTGTGCAGCGTGATGATGAGCCGACCACCACGAGTTTTGTCAGCGTCGGTCGTTCCTTGGGCGTGATCCGGCTACAGTCGAGCGGTAAGTAATACGCCTTGGAGTGTGGGCGCTGGCCGGCTGACTGAGCGCAAAAAACCCGCCGAGAGAGCAACTGGCCCCGGCGGGTTCAGTTTATAGCCAGCATCACGTCGGCGGCACGGGCGGCTTTTTGGACCTTCACGTTTCGCCGTCACTATCGTTTTGGCTTAGCCCGGTCTCTCCGGATGTCACGGAACTCTCTTGGTCCCGCGATCACCCTTCGTTTTCTACTTGCTCGTTTTTCCCCGGTCGCCGACTTGTCGCCGAGCTGATCGATCTCGCGGGCTGCCAACTCGAACGCCTTTCGGGCAGTTGCTTTGCTGGGCGCACGTTCCTCGGGAGCATTCGTAAGAGATTTCTCCACCAGTCGGCGGATAGCCGCAGCGCGTGAAGGCTGATCTTTCTGCTTGCGGCGCCACTTATCCACCAAATGTAGAAAGTCTTCGGATACCCGCATTTGAAATGGACGACCTTGAACGCGTCCGGGAGGGCGGCCTGATGACGTACCCGCCAACTCTGTGTTGCCCATTCCCTTGCCGCAGATGGTGGTCGACGACCTTGCCGGCGTCCGAAAGGAGGCCGCGCTACGCATAAAGCGGCTTATCGACTTTCTCGATATGACCGACCCTTATGTGACTACGGAATGCGAAGACGAGCCCGATGGCGACGTGCTCGAGATCGAGGAAGGAGACGAGGACTGCGATGACGAGCCATCCCTTGGCGCCTCAGCCGACACGCACCAGCCGCAAGCTTGGATGTGGCAGAACAACGCCGCCAACGAGCGCGAAGAAGAAAACGAGCATCACAACGGCGAAGGCTATGGGGGCGGATGTGATGACGAGCCCTCGCTTGGCTCTCTCGACGGTCGTATGAGCCCAGCTCCGTTGGAGCGAGCCAGATCGGCCGGTGCGTTGGCCTAATCAGGATTTCGAGCTTGATGAGGCCGAGCAGGAGGTGGGCATCGAAGGTTCATGAGAAGCTATTCAACATCAACACCGGCCAACGGCAACCGTCGCGTTGGTGTGTACCTGCGGGTTTCGACCGCGGAGCAAACAACGGAGAACCAGCGGCGGGAGTTAATGGCTGTTGCTGAGCGCCATGGCTGGGCCGTGGTGCGGACCTTCGAGGACGCAGGAATATCCGGCGCCAAGAGCCGCGACGGTAGGCCGGGCCTAGATGCTCTTATGAAGGCCGTGGCACGTCGCGAGATCGATATGGTTGCTGCTTGGTCCGTCGATCGGTTGGGGCGTTCGCTCACCGATTTGTTAGAACTGCTGCGGGAGATGCACTCCAAAGGCGTTGACCTTTTCTTGCATCAGCAGGGTCTGGACACTTCGACCCCGGGCGGTCGGGCGATGTTCCAAATGATGGGAGTGTTTGCGGAGTTCGAGCGCGCGATGCTGCGTGAACGAGTTGTCTCAGGCTTGGCGCGGGCCCGCGAGAACGGCACTCGGCTAGGGCGACCCAAACTTGCGGCTGACAAGGAGCAAGCCATCCGACTAGCGAGAGCGGACGGCAAGGGCATAAGGCTAATCGCCCGGGAGCTGGGCGTCGGCGTGGGGACGGTGTTGCGGGTTACTGGGGCTAGTCATTCACAAACCTATGGAGGGAATAAATGTCTGATCAAACCACACGTCGCTCACTCATAGCTGGCGCAGCTGCGTTGCCTGCGCTCGCCATACCGGCTGTTGCGGCAACCCGGGATCCGGCTGTCGATGCCGTCCAACACCTTAAACTTACCGCGGAGGCTACCTACCGCCTGGTTCGAGGGCTCGATGAAGCCGAAGGAGATGCGTGTGAGCAGCACGGCCATCGGCCAATCCCGTTAGTTCAATGGCGCAACTACGACATTTCGGGCTCAGAGATAGATCAACGCAGAACGGCCCTGCTTGCCGATGGGGGGGACACGCGCCAGATCGAGGCCGAATACCAAGACGCCAAGGCGCGCGAAAAAGAGCTTATCAAGGCCGGCGAAGAATGGGACGCTGAAGTCAGGATAACCTCACTCCGCGAAAGAACGGAGGCGGCAGAGCGCAGCCGAGGATCTTCTGGCGCAAACACAACCGACTACCGCAGCCGGCGCAGCCGCGCTTCTCGATGTCATAATCGAGGAGCTGGAGACATTCGGCACCGATCAAGATTGGACGGTCCCCACGCTTGTAAATATCAGTGCCGCACTGCGCCGTATGGGAGGCGTCGCGTAGAT
>JBAUCK010000302.1:0-2118 GCA_049677525.1 Xanthobacteraceae bacterium | reverse complement strand
GATGTCGTCGTGACCGAGGATCGCCATCAGTTCGCGCGTGGTCGCGCCGGCCTCGGCCAGCATCTTTCCGAGCGCCTTGCGCAAGCCGTGCAGAGTATGTCCAGGCGCGATTCCCGCTTGCTCTGTCCAGTCCTGCATTCGCATACCGAGCCTTTGGACTGAAAGGCTTGCCGTACCGCGTAACGACAACGTATTCGCCACGACGTTCGGTCGCGTCAAGAGCAGCCGCCAGCTCCGGCAACATCGGTATCCGAAGCGCCTTTCCGGTTTTCTGTTGAACAACATTCCCGGCTGCGACTTCGAGATCAGACCATCTCACGTTAGCGACGTCAGAACGGCGATGACCAAAATAGAGGGCGAGCGCATAGACGGTGCGCGGCGTGGTGCCCAGCGGCCATGCTCGACCGTTGCGCCAGGATCGCCTTGATGTGCTTGCGGTAAAAATCGGTGATAGCAACTTGGGGTTTGTGCCATGTCCTCAGCGGACGAATATCGCCTGTTCGCGGACGAATGTATGGCTTGGTTTGGCGCCCTCTTTCGTTGCGGCGCTATCCCTAACGGCCGGAACCCAGCCCGCTCGATGCCCATCTGACTCGCCCGGCGGCGATGCGTAGGAACTTAGAACCCTGCCTCTGAGTTGTTCTCCTATCCCAAGACATGACGAGGCAATCATGAGCGCGAAAGATCGCAAAATTGCCGAAGCTGCCTTCGGTAAAAAACAGAAGCGCGAAGCTGAACTAAACGAGGTTCTGAAACAGGAGGACGCGCGCCGTGCTGCGGCAATGAAAAATATGCAGCGACTTCGCGCGCTGCGAATCGAACGTGACGCGAAAAATCAGACCGCGGATAAAGTCAAAAAGCGCGCTTGATGTGAAAGTCGCGCCCCATTCAAGAACGAGCCACGCGTTTGGCTGTCGTCGCGTTGGACACGGAGGGCTGTTCAATAGGTTGCCGCGCGTCGTCCAAAGCGCCAGCCCGCACGGCAGCGGCAAGCCAAGTTTGGGCCATTTGTATAAAAATTTCGCGTTCGCGAGCAGTCTTGGCGGTCCGCGCCCAGCCAAAGCATTCATCCGCATGCGAGCGATATTGTTCAGCCAAAGATACGACACAGGTCCCGAGCGCATCGTTCAATGGCTCAATATTTTGTCCCGGTCCAAAAGAGAGTCAATAAGCCGAAGTTGAATTATCTCCTGCTTTCGCGCTGCATATATGTAAAAATGACTAGACGCTGGTGACGGCGACGAGCAGTGTCTTCCCCTTAGGGAATCAAATGAAAACCGTTGCCGGCCGCGCGCATGACCGATCCGCGGGATCGCCGAGCATTGGACCTCCAGGCTCTCGCGTGGGAAAAAGTCGCCGATGCACGCGAGGCGCTCTACAGAAGAACGAGCCGCCAGAACTCGTCTAGATGGGCACTCCGGTAACGTCGTTTGATTGCGCGCTCGATTTGCAGCGTCCCGCGCCCTGATTAACCCCTGGACCGGGTGCGACGATCCGCAAAGGAACTGGTCGGCCTTATCCAAGTTCTCGATTCGGATGTGCGGCATCGCCGTCAGCTGGGCCCCACGCCTCCCGACATCCCCAGTGTCGCACGTCCACCAGACCTATTGCAGCGGTACTCGGGCGCAAGGAAGGATGTCATGAACGACCGACAGTGGGATGTTTCTGCTTACGCGGCTTTGATGCTCGTATTCGTTGGCGCAATCGCAACAGCGGTAGTGATCGTCGATCAGCTCGTGCATGCGATTTGAACTGCGAGACAAACGGTCACCGCAGCAGCGTATATTCGACGCCTTCCAACTGCAGCACCATCTGCAGCGCGACCGAGACTTGCGTCGTGTCGCCGCCTGCTGCGGCTTGCTTTAGCATTGCCTCGACGTGCTGCCACGTTTCAAACTGCCGCCGCTCTTTCGGAATGCGCTTGAGGAAATCGAGCACGTCGGCAAGCGTCGTCAGCCGCAGAAATTCTTTGCCGTCATCGAGGATCGTGAGTGGCCGGGGCAACGGACGCGACCAGTTGGGGCGGGGCATAGGTTGCCTCCGGTGATGTCCGCTTTTGGGGTTATCGCAGACATCGACGTTTCATCTCGTCGCGGCAGCTAATGCCAAACTCAGTGT
>JBAUCK010000301.1:0-6823 GCA_049677525.1 Xanthobacteraceae bacterium | reverse complement strand
GAACATACCTGCATCCCAGATTGTCGGATGGGGATCTTAATCGTGTGAGAATTGGAGTTTTGCACGCCATCGGGCCGGGTCACTTGACTTTAACCAGGGACTGACAACATTTCGCACGATCGCTCGCGGGAAACCGCTGAGCCTCAAGACCCGCAAGGGCGGCCCTGCCTAGGCGATTCCAAGTTCCGGCGGGGCTCCTTGTTTCAGGATGAGCGCCCGCGCTGTTCCGGCCACTTCTAGAGCGGTCCCGCCAGCACCAACCTCAAGAGACTGGGAGTGCGAGCATCGTCTCGTATGGGCTTGAATGGAACGAGCGCCAGGCCCAGGCATCGGCCTCCCTGGCACTCGAAACGATGATGCCGCCAAGCAGCAACAGAGAAACGATTACGCGTCTGCGCACGCGGAGTTTATCGCGCAGGCTGTGTTGGGCCACGCGGCGCGGTGGTCGTCGGACATCTTTATCGTCATGTTTACGGGTCGTGCTTACGGCAGAGTCTATCGCTAGCAATCTGCTAGGCCGCCTCAGTTGGCGGCCTCTTTCATTTTGGCACTATACCTAGTGGCTGGATTCCGCTCTCTGAGCCGTCCATCTGACTAGCCGCATGAGCGGCGAACCCCATTATCTGAGCCATCGCGATCTCGCCTACTGGCAGTCCCGGCATCAGCATCGATCGCCGCCGGGGCCGCGGCCGACGCTGGGCGAGCTGCAGCGCTCGCATCCATGGACGTGGCTATGGTGCGAACGCTGTCAGCATCGCGCGCCATTCGCTTTCGCAGCCGCTGTCATCAGATGGGGGTAACCGCATCAAACGACGTGCTGCGCCAGCGCGCGCACGCTGCACGCCTGCGGCAGCGAGGGCGCCACCCTCCAGCATCCGACGTGGGGCGGCAACAACATCGGATTCATGCCGTTTCCGGCGCCGGCTGCACCTGATGTCTAGTCGGGCGGCGCCGCGACCTTGCGGCACAGGAACCGGTCGCCCTTAATCAGGTTTCTGGATTTGGATGTGCGGCGCCGTCGTCAGCTAGGTCCCCACGCCTCCCGACATCCCCGCACGGCGTCGCATGTCCACCACAATAAGGGTCATTCGCGGAATGTTTGCTGACATGGGCAGACAGGTGGCTGTCGTGCTTTACGTGATGGCGATGGTGGCCGTCATAGTCGGTGTAGATTTCCAGTTCTTCAGAAGCCAATTCTGGGAACGGCTGATAGTCAATATCGGCATCGTCCTGGTGTTTGCCGCTTTCTATTTGAGATTTCTTAGACGTCCATAACAAAACGCAGGCCGCGCGCGCCGTTCGCTGAATTGGTGAAGCTATCGCCGACAAGCGTCGAGGGCGAGCTGCGCGAGGAGCGCCGCAAGCGGATCCTGCGCGAATAAAAACGGCCCCGATTTTTTAGTCGGGGCCGAGGAGGAGGAGAGTTTGTCTATCTCGTGCGCCGCATCAGTGGAAGTAAGTCCCGTGCTCGTACCAGCGATAGGGCGGCTTGTTGGCTTCGCGAAAATTCCTGAACCAGCGGGTAAACTGCTTGGCGCCTTTTCGGATCGTTGCCATCATGACCTCCCGAGGGAAACTCGTGTTCCTATCACCAGAGGATACGTGCACGACCTCCGCTAGGAGTTGATGGCGGTCACACTTTGGCGCTTTGGCTAGGTGGAACTCGCGACGCGTGAGGAGCACCGGCGGCCGGTGCTCGGCGAATAGGCTCGTGATTTTCCGTCGAGCGCTTGCACGGTTCCCGAATCGCAATCTGATCGCAATCAAACGTCCGTTTGGCCGGACTTTGATGATGTTGTAGTCGCGTTCTTTGCAAACATTGCGCATTCGGTCTGGGTGGAGGTCGATCATGCCGCGACGAATTTCGAGTCCTATCGGGATGACCGCGATTGTTGTTGCGCTGGTCGCAATGGGCGCGAGCATCGGAGTACCGACAAATAATGCGCGCGCGGATGACTGTGTTACTGCGCCGAAACCTTCCGCGCCGGAGGGTGGCCACTGGTACTACCGCACGGACCGAGCGACACAGCGCCAATGCTGGTACTTGCGGGCGGACCAATCCAGCCAAAGCCGACCGGCCGCCCGGTTGGCGACGGCAGACGCCGCGCCGGCCGCATTCGTGACGAAGCCACCTGAGGCGAAGTCAGCCACGTGGCAGCATCATCCCTATTCGGTGAGCGACCAAGTACTCGAACAAGACAAGACGAAGTGTGACAATGCGAACACGGGACGACCCGTCGGCGCGGGCTCGCCCGAGTTCAAATTGTTTTTGGTCTTCACGGAGTGCATGCGTGCCGCCGGGTATCGGCCCATTCTGCAGTAAGATGATCTCGCGCCCATATGCTCCCGTGGCGAAGCCCTGAGGCACGACAATGCTCGCACGGGGCTGGCAGCTTTTCATCCATTCGATTGTCCTGTTGGTAGGGCATCACGCTCGCGTGCCAACTTTGCTTCGTCCGCGAGCGCGCGGTCGATTGCTTCAATTGTAGTTTGGATGAGGATCAGGGCGTCGCATGTATCGCCGTTAAGGCCGCGTCGGCTCTCGTCGGCGATCTCTGTGGCAGTGCTGCGCCGATTGGCGATCAACCTAACGCGCGCAGCGGATAACTGTTTCACATGCTCATTTTCAGCCATCAGGACATTCCTCCAATTGCTTTTACTGCGGGTCTTCCGGCGTCGTTTTGGCGGGGGCGCCCAGGCCGACCCAGCCGGCGGCTTCGTAGCCTTTGACGTATTCGCCGAGCGCCGGAACGTCCGGAAAAATTTCCGCACGTTTTGCGGTCGTTACGCCGAGCGCCCGCAGCTTGTTGTCGTTGACGTAGCCGACCACCGAAGCGAGCGAGGTAAAGACTGCTTCAAGGCGGCCGGCCATCAGATCGGTGAGCGCCGGCCCGATGCCTCGATAGTTCACTGTGACAAGATCGATCTCCGCCATCGACTTGAAGAGAACGCCGATGAGTTGCGACGGGCTGCCCGGCCCAAGCGAGCCGACATTGATCTTGCCCGGATTGGCTTTGGCATAAGCGATGAATTCGGGAACGGTCTTGGCGGGGAATGAGGGATTCACCACCAGCACGAACGGGGCGGTCACCACGCTCGCCACAGGGGCGATATCGCGGACGAAATCGAAATTGAGATTGTTGCAGCGTCGCGTTGTAGCCATTGCCGTCGCCGATCTGCAGCAACGTGTAGCCGTCCGGATCGGAGCGTGCGACGAACTCGGTGGCGATATTGCTGCTGGCGCCGGGACGGTTCTCGACGACGAACTGCTGGCCGAGTTTGTCCGACAGCCAGCCCGAGATCAGTCGGGTTGTGGTGTCGGTAAAGCCGGCAGGCGGAAAGCCGACGACGACGCGCACCGGATGCGTCGGAAAGTCGACGGCCCAGGACTTGCCCGAGATTACCGGCAAACAGGCGGCGCCCGCGGCAAGCTTCAGGCAATGTCGGCGAGCAAACTCCATCGCGGATCTCCCGCGTCGTCTCCTGGCAGACCGCGACATACAAGGCAATCTCTGAGGCACATTCTTTCTGACCCAGCAGATCGGCCGCCATTGGGTGGCACGGCACCTGCCCGGCGACCAACCGAGCAACTTCAGCATCGGCAAATATCGGATCAGCTTGTAAGGTCGTGAGTGCGGCCTGCCAACGCGTGGCTTTTTCTCCCTTGGCGCAGAGCTTAGCACTAAGTGAAAACTCTTCGGCTAGCTCCGCAGGGTCGCGCGTTATCGTAACCCAATCGTCGCTACGGTTCTTGACGCGTTTGCGCAGCCCCACATTGGAATAGCGAACGCCTCGGGAGACGTTCTTCCGCTCCGGCACAAGTTCGAAGTCATCAAAGGCGCTAAAAGTAATGGATAGGATGTTGGCGAAAGGATTCTCGGACGATTGTCCAAACACGTCTTCCCCCAGTTCTGAATACCCCACTGTCGTCCGGACTCTTGTCGGGGCGCACGAGAGCTTTCGTCATGCCGTTGAGTAAGTACGTCTTACCGACACCATTTCATCCTATGAGTACGTGAATATTCGTTGGCGGCGTGGGGTCCGGGGTAACCTCGAATTCTAAGGTGAGTCTTTCGACACGTTCATCTTAGGAATCGGCGCTTCGTAGCGGAAACTATACTCGGTGAGGACGGTGCCTCCCGCGAGTATGCGACGAAATTGCCCCTCAATAGAACGGGCCGTCACGGAGCGGAGAAGCGATATGCCCATCACGTCTTCGTCTAAGGCGCGGCTATAAAGCGCCGCGTCGGCAACAACGTCCCTCAACGCGGGCAATAGCTCGTCGGAGAGTTCGGGGCCTAAATCGAAGATGGCGCGGTAGTACGACGAATCCTGTCCAAGGGAGAAAAACTGCTGGCTCAATCGATCAAAAGTAGAAGGGATACGCGGTCTGTCCTGTTGAGAGTTCCAGTTGAATTGACCAATTTTGATGTTGCCAATGTCGTGTTTATTTCCGGCCGTATCGAAATACGTTAGCACGTAGAGAGTTCTATATTTGAACCAGTCATTCCAGTTGTCGGCCCAAAGATATCCGACGTCCCGCCCTTCAGAAGGGACAGAGGAGCTGTTGGGGATCACTCGGAAACGCGCCTATCCTTGACAAACAACGGGACGTGTTGGGAAATTCGCGCCATGGTTTTATGGATTTGAATCTGCTCGTGGTAGGCCGCGCATGCGACTCAAAGCGCTACTTGGCATTCTCCAGTAGCCGCCGAAATGCGCCAAATGATCGCCGATATTCTGGAAACGATGAATTAGATTATCAACGGCGGGCTGAACTTCAACTCCTTCTGGAATCTCAAAGACGCCTCAGCGCTGTCGATGATGCGGTCGCCCGGCTCGTAATACCAATGGAGATTGGAGTCTCCCACAGAAAGCGCGAGCGGGAGTTCTGGCGCGTTCTGCGATTGGGAAGCGAATGCGCTTCGAACGGTCGCATCTAGATAGTGAAAGCTCACGTCATTACGCATTGCTCTCATCAGCAGATAGTCTTTAGTGCCGACGACCCTTGCGCACTTTTCGAAATGCGCCTTTATCGACCTCGGCGAATGGTCGGTGATTTTTAAAAACTCGGGAGTAGATTTAATCTTGTTGATGATTTGCAGAGCTTCGAACACATGGGAAATCATAACACGAAATACATTTTCGCGCCTTTCCCCCGGATTTTTCGTACGCCTGTCTGTCCGCCCATCCATTGACCGAGGGCATCGTTCGCAATGCTTAGGTCGTTAAGAGCTAACATTAGCCGACCGAGGATAATTCCCGGCTTGCCTTTGTCTGATAGCTTTTTGAAGTTAGTCAGGCAACTGACGCGGCCAATGTTCGCGCTGATCGTTGGGATCATCGGTCTACTGGCGCTGGCGCTTTTAATTTATTTCGGAATGGGCGGGCAGGGGCGGTTGAATTGAAGAAGAACCTTTACGCTTTTCCAGGCTGCGAACGGCTTCGGATGAGCACGGTCAACGATCTTTTCGCGAACATCGCGAGCGGCACCGCGGAGGTGATCAACTATTGTTTTATGAGGCGCAGGCGTCCGGGCGTGCCGTTGCGCTGTTCGAGAGATTAGCGCGTGTCCCTTCACCGCCGATCGCAATAAGGATCGCGTTTCACTCCGCATGGGTGGCACAGGGTCTATCGTTGCGCGAGGATTTTGGAATCGACGAAGCTTTGCCCGCTACGCTGGCGAATTTCATGCCGGGCTACAGCGGACCGCCGATCGAAGTATTCCGCGGCGAGCGATGGTCAAATTATCAGAGCGGGCGTTACGGCCCGTCTTGGAGCACGAAAGAGTCAGTGGGACGAATGTTTGCGAGCAGATTAAGTCCGGAAACAACCAGTGTGCTCTTACGCACGATCGCACCTCCGCATGCGATATTGGTCTCGTACACGGAGCACCCTGGGCACATCCGCAGCGAATATGAAGTGATCGTTGATCGGCGCTTTCTGGGCCATATAGATGTGATTGAGCGATTTCCGCCGGAACTTCCGGGCAAATGCAGCCCCGGATGTAGCCCAAATGAAAAAACCGCCCATTTCGGCGGCTTTCTCTTTCAGTAAGTTGCTGTAGTTGCTTGGCTCCCCTTCGTGGATACGTATCGAACCATGTGCCTTGCGCCGGAGCCTGCCTTTCGGCGTGTCTTGGAGGATATTGAGGCCTGGGCCTGAGAGTCTGGAGTGGTGCTCTGATTTGTCAGGGGGGAGGGGATGATGTCCCCCAACGACCGCGCAACTTTGCAACCGCCGGCCCGACGCGCCAGCACAGCAAGAACGGCGTTCGCGTCGCGGGCCGCGTAACGTGGTGATGGCCTCAGCCCCGTGGTTTGTTCGACAAGCTCACGTGATGAGCCAGGAAAGCTTCCACCGCCCGCGCCACGGTGTTATCCCCGTCGAGATAGCCCTCGTCGGCGAGGCGATCGACCTGAGCTTCGGAGACTTCTATCAGGGCCGAGTGGAGGCCGCGGCTCTTGCGCGCGCGATGTGCCTTCACCCTTGTCGTGGAGGTGGAACGGGTTTCAGTCACTGCGATTTTTCCAGTGCGTTCGGAGCTGCCACGGCCGCGGTCCTTCGAGTTTAATCCGAGAAGGATTTCCCCAAAATTAACCGCCTCAAGTGGCTGTGTGTTTGTCCGCTAGAACCAATATCTCAACAGAGCCTTTCTCCCTGCTTCTCTACTCGCATAAGTCCTGACGAGCCGGGTGAGGACAGGCCGGAAACGCGTTACAGCGCGCCCACATTCCACGAAACGTGTTTCACGGAGCGTCGCGCAAGCGGTGGAAGGGTAGGGCACCGCGGACAGTTCCCAACCGTCGAAGAGGTCACGCAG
>JBAUCK010000300.1:0-6992 GCA_049677525.1 Xanthobacteraceae bacterium | reverse complement strand
GCCGTCGCGAAGCCGAGAAACAGGGCGCTGCGCGCCGCGCGCTCGACCCGCAGGTGAGGGCGGACGCCCTACGGCTCGTGACCGAATGGAACGAGCGTCAGGCGCAGCGGGCGCCGCTGCTTGTTCTACCGACGATCGGCGCCGCTGTGGCCGCTCAGCATTGGCGCCTCTGGGTCCGTTGCCCCGGCTGCTGCACTACGCAGTCGATCGACCTGCGGCGGCTCGACTGGCACCCGGACGCCATGGTGACGTCGCTGATCCCCAAGCTGTCGTGTCGTACATGCCGGCCGAACGCGCCGTTTTCTGAGCTGGTGAAACTGTTGCCGACCAGCATCGCGAGCGATTTGCGCGAGGATCACCGGCGGCGGATGCTGGGCGAGTGACCGTAAGCTGGCTCACTTCATATTTGCTACGAGATGGCCCAGCTTGTGGGCAAGTGCCGAAACTTGCTCGCGTATCTTTGTGCGCTCCTCGGGTGTCAGTTCAGGCTTATCCAATTCGGCCCAGCACTGCCGAATTGATTCGCGAGGATTCCACGCCTCCGATTGCATTTCCTCTCGTTCGGTCATCGCGGGAACAGTGTCGCGTTGATCTGATCGTGTTCTACTTCGGCTCTTTGTCGCTGGTGCTGAGCTTCTGAAAGTAGTCGAGCACGAACAAGCGAATGGCTGAGGATAGGTTGTCGTGCTGGCGTTCGTTGTCGATCTGCGAAACTAGAGCCGACAGAGTTACACTCCGCGCCTCCGCAATCTGCCTGAGAGCCTTCCAGAAAGCATCCTCGAGAGTGACGCTGGTCTTGTGGCCAGCGATCACGATAGAGCGCTTAGCGACAGTAGAGGCCTTTGGGCTTTCGACGCTTCTTTCTACGGATTGGATCGACATGGGTGAGAGATGTCCATCTGCGGAAGGAAAAGCGGATACGGCATAATAACACCCGCCAACTACAAGTAATTCGTCCTCGAACGGCCAACGATGCCGAGATCCTTCGAATTGCAAGCTGTACGTCCTTGTTGCCCCGCGATAAGGAAACTGGCGCTTCCACGGTGCTCCCGGCGGCATATCCGCGGGAGAGCCTGACAAACGTCAGCGGTGATTGGTAAGCGGCGGTTTAGACCCGCTCATTCCGAGTCGGAAATCTAGCCAAAAGCCGTCACAAAGCGCATCCGCGCGGCAGCAGGCCGGGTCCGTCATTTTTGCAGGGCGGCCCGCACAAGTTCGTGAAGCTCGACAAGCATCGCGGGCGAGCTGCGCGAGGATCACGGGCCTAGCCTACGAGGTGGGTGAAGCTGCCCGGGCCAAGATCTTGTGAACCTGGACATGCGTCCAACGCCCTCCCCGAGCCGTGGCGAAAAATCCATGTGCTTTTTGGTACTGGCCCCCTTTCCATCTCTTTGAAACCTCAGTAGTCCCTTTTGAGATCTGGGGTGGTCCCTTTTAAAAATAGAAAATCACAATCAACTGACTGATCAATGCCAAAACAGCGCATGGTATTCCGATCCAAGCCATCACCTTTTGTCGGCGATTGATCGCTAATTCCCGTGGTGTTTTTCCGCCCCAACTCTTGTCTTCATGGGAAATTCCTAGGCTGCCGTAGTACAGCGTCATTGCGGAAATAAATGCAGCAATTCCACTGGTCGCCTCGAGGCAGTGCTTAGGAGCGATCATGAGCATTGGCCGCCTCAGTTGGCGGCTAAGGAGGATCCGGAAACGGCTTATAACCTAACCGTAGGCCTCTGTCGTTCTGCCGGCGTCGAGCGCGAAAATGACGGCCCAACCTCGGCGGGGGTACATGGTGGGGGGATGGGGCGCGCGAGATCGGGCCGGTTCTTTAGATCGAGAACGATCCCACCTTACAGCGGACGCGACCTGCGCTGGTGAATTTTCCGTTAACGAACTGCAATTATGGTTAATCCGCGTGGTCTGGAGGTTCGATTGCAAGCCAAGCGACGGCCTTGCTCTCGTCAGTGTTGAGTATGAGGTCGGACGGAAGTTGCGCAATGAACCCGTCGAGTGTAGCCGCCTCGATCACGCGCGATTGTCGCTTCGATTTGTTCAAGCTTTTGACGCAACTCGGCATGCCGACTATGCAGCTGAGCCGGCGACGTTCAGTTATCGCACCAAGGATCGGATCAGGCGGAGCCGGTGGCCTTGTTTTTAGTTTTGCGCTCACGACCACTTGGGCGGCATTGCTCGGATATGGGGTCTTCCGACTTGGAGAGTGGGCGCTGGCCGGCTGACTGAGCGCAAAAAACCCGCCGAGGGAGCAACTGGCCCCGGCGGGTACGTCATAGTTCCGATTTGCCTACCATGCTATAAATTCTGCGCGCATAGCGCGAGCACATGATAATGGGAGCGGCTAATGAGTATTCTTTGGACCGTCATTATTGGGTTTGTGGCAGGCGTGATCGCGAAGTTCCTTCTTCCTGGAAACAAGTATGAGCCTTCTGGATTTATCTTAACGACCTTGCTCGGGATTGTAGGAGCTTTCGTTGCGACCTACCTTGGTCAAGCAATCGGGTGGTATCGAGAGGGCGATAGCGCGGGCTTCATTGGAGCAATCGTCGGCGCAATTATAGTCCTGGTAGTGTGGGGGCTGATCGCTCCTCGTGTTCAGCGGACCTAGGACTAATTGCTTCGCATGTTGTGATCACCCGCTTCGCCGTCATCAGCCCGATGTTGTCACGTTGGGCGCATGGCAAAACCTGCACTCAAGAAACGGCTGGCGATCCGCATTGCGCCGGCCCTGATCAATAAGCTCAGGACCTGCGCCGCCCGCGACGGCCGGCGACTGTCGAGCTTTGTCCGCCAGGTCTCCGGCGCGGCGCTCCGAATTCGGGTAAGCTCGACAATCACTATCGCGAGTAGCCATGTCCGGGTACGCGTTATCGATCGTTCTAGGCGTCGCGCTCGCCGCTGCGACCGGCTTCCGTGTGTTTTTACCGCTGCTCGTCGTCAGCGCCGCGTCCTATACCGGGCATCTGACCCTCGACGACAACTTTGCTTGGCTGGGCACCTCGTCCGCGCTGATCATGCTTAGTGTTGCGTCGCTCGCGGAAATTCTCGCTTATTACGTCCCGGTCGTCGACAACCTTCTCGATACCTTGGCTATACCAGCCGCTGCGGTGGCTGGGATCATCGTATCCGCGGCGGTCATGACCGACGTCCCGCCCATGATAAAGTGGACGGCAGCTGTCGTTGCCGGCGGCGGGGTGGCAGGGCTCACACACGGGGTGACCGGATTGGTAAGGGCACATTCCACCGTTCTGACGGGTGGGCTCGGCAACGTGATCATCGCCACGATGGAGCTGGGCGGAGCGCTCTCAATCACGTTCCTGGCCTTCGTGGCGCCGGTTGCGGCGGTCGCGCTGATCATCGCCATCTTGTGGCTCATGCATCGTCTCGTCCGCCGGCTGCTTATCAAGGAGGAGTCTTCAAAAGGCAGCAACCCTGGATGATCCGATCTTCGCCGCGATCGAGCGGCACGCGAAGGCATCGAGGCGTGGGTAAGGGCCGTGCATGAGTATGACGACAAAGGTGAAGAACCGGGCCCGGAGTATCGGGCAACTGAGGATGCACTGGACGCCGCCTCCCTCGACTTGGTGGACACGGTACCGACCACCATTGCCGGCGCGCGGGCGGCTTTGGACTACTGCGTTTGGCATGTCGATGAGTACCGGGGCGACTATACCGGCTTTCCTGGCGGGCTGATCCCGGAGGATTCAAACAAGCCAGATGCCTGGTACGCGGCGCGCGATCCGTCCTACTTTTTCGTGCGCAACGTATCTGCTGCGCTCTCGCGGTTGGCGGCATAGAGCAGCAAAGGCGCTTTCACTCGGCCCCGGTCCAAAGCTGGGGCCGTATTCTTTTGATCGCTTAGGCGAAGGCGTGACACACGGGCATGTAACCGGTTGTCGATATCTGGAGTAAAGCGGCCATGCCGGCACAGAGAGCAGCAACGGCGTTGCAGAATGCTTGCGAACGCTGGATCTCGTCAAGCTCACCACTGCCCATTTACAAAAACGAGTTCCGGCCTATCCAAGATGCATAGAACCAGAAACCGGCAGCAATGAAGGCGAGAACTCCGCTCACTATTTCAAAAATCAATTTTAGCTCGCAAATCGCCATAGCCATTCCATTGGTGCGAGCAACAACCACCAACACTAGTGGCTGGATTTCTTCACCGAAAGGGCCATCCGACTCACCGACATGCGGCAAACCCCATTGCCTCGCTCACTGTGATTAGTCTCAGTTGAAATAATGAGGGTCGCCGTGGTACGAAGTGATGCCCCCAAAGTCCTTGGGCAACCTTCTGGCCCCGCATCGTTTCTTGTGGGGCCTTTTTATTTCCGGCCCCATACCTAGCGGCCGGATTCCACTCGCTGACCCCGATGAAAGATTAGATCGCCGTTGCTAGCTGCGGACCCGTGTTCTTCACGTTGCCGACGGCTTTGCCAACCGGCCAGATTTTCAGCGTGTCATCCGGGCAGGCTTGAGCAGCGTCAGCAATTCCTTTTCGGTCGCCGGTTCCTCACCGAGCCACTTCGGCCAATCGCGCTCGAGCAGGATCACCGGCATCCGATCGTGCAACTCGGCCATGACGTCGTTCGGTGCGGAGGTCAGGACGGTGCAGCTCAGAACCTCGGCGCCCGACTTCGGGTCTTTCCAGCGCGACCACAGCCCGGCCATGATCATCATGCCGTCGGTCATAGCGATCGCCCAGGGCTGTTTCTCTTTCACCGTGATCTTTTTCCACTCGGAGAAACCGTCGGTGACGACGAGGCAGCGTTGGCCCCGCTTCCACGCATCCTTGAACGCCAGCTTCGTCGTGAAGTCTTCCGACCTGGCGTTGAACGAAAATGGACCGAGGAAGATGCCGAAGCCTATGAGCGCCGCTGGCCGCTCGGCACCCGGCAGTCGGTTTGGTTCGACGTGCTGCTTTACACCGGCGGTCGCCGCGGCGACGCCGTCCGTATCGGCAAGCAGCATGTCCGGGATGGCATCGCGACCTTCCGCACCGAGAAGAGCGGCGAGCTTGTCACCGTCACCCTTCCAATCCTTCCGGTCCTTGCGCGCACGCTCGCTGCCGGCCCGACGGGCGACCTCTCATTTATCTGCGGGGCCAATGGCGGCCCGCTGACGAAGGAGTCCTTCGGCAACAATTTCAGCGAAGCAGCGCGAATGGCCGGCGTGAAAAAGTCGGCGCATGGTGTCCGCAAGATTGCCGCTACCCGCGCCGCGAACAATGGCGCGACCGTTGCGCAGCTCAATGCGCTGTTCGGCTGGACCGGCTCGGCGATGGCATCGCTCTACACTCAGGAGGCCGATCGGCGCCGGCTGGCGATCGAGAGCGCGCACAAGCCTGCGAACGATCCGGCAACTTCTATGCCCTCACCTGACAATAAGGTGTGGGCGCTAGGCGAGAAAGACCAATGAAATCAACACTGATTTTTCGCGATGGTGCGGCCGAAAGTTGTCACACAAATATTTCAAATCAAGCCCTTAGCTGAGGTGCGACAATTTAGGTACTATTGAAACGAAAGAGGAAATTTCGGCAATTGTCCCACCTCTGATCGGCCCAAATCGATGGGCGCTTATGATGGGCACCCTTTCTCCTTCCACTTTTCAAGAGCAATCAACAGCGCGGGGAACGATATGGGGACGAAACGTAATCTCGTCTTCTCGCGCGATGTTCGCGCCTCTTCCTGCCGTTTTCGCCTGTCGCGGCCCCAAAGGCGGCCTAAGCCGATTTCGACCAAAGATAGCCTTGAGCCCGGCATTCCCTGCCGGGGCTCTTTGCGTGCGAAGGAATGGCCCTGTTTGCACACCTATGATGCGGGCGGCCTCACGCCGGCCTGCACTCCACTGGCGTGGCCGCATAAATTTTGTTTACGCCCCTCCGGCATCGATCCGCACGCCTCGGGTCTCAGTCACAGTAGTTGCACCGTTGCGTTGTTACATTGATCGGTGCGAGGATAGTTAGTGGCTCGAATGGGCCAACACCCGTCGGCCATTTTCAGCGGCAATTGAAAAACGGAGAATTTAAAATGAACGTCATTAGGAAATTCTGCGTGGCCTCAGTTCTTGCGCTGTCGATCGCAGCGCCGGTACAGGCTCAAAACGCGAAACAGGGCGACTACTACGCCCCGGGGCCGACGACGCCGATACATTTGACCCCTGGGCAAGAGATGAAATTAAAGGATGGCGACTACTACGCCGGCGACACGATGATCCTCAACCGCAAGCGTATGGCGGCCCTCAAAAAATGCACTGAGGGCCATAAATTCGCCGGCGACAAGTATGTCGCGTGCATGACCGCAGAGGGCGAGGCTCCGTAGGTCTCGAGTTTTGTTTGATATCGATGCGCGGGGCGGTGAGGCGCTTGCCCCGCGCATCACGCGAAACGACTGGTATCATCCGCCTGGCAGAGCTACCTCGCGGCACAAGTGGCCCGCGCATTACTGATCGTGGATGCGCGGTGCAAGCGGATGCCGCTCCGCGCCCTGTGTTTGCTGCGGATTACATATCGCCGTTATTCTGGAGTCGGTCGGGGGTTTTTACGATGTGCCTATGCGTGGGCAGAGGCGCATAGTTATAAAGCCGATGATGTCGGTAGGAATGGATCGCAACTACCGCACCCCGGGAGGAATAGCCTGCCACGCCTTGCTGCTGAGCTACGGCTGGAACAGAGGCCAGAGCAGCACCGACAGTCAACGCTGCGAGGCCAATTGCGAATTTGAGACGCATGGTTTTTCCTCTTTGATCTTGTTTGTGTGTAGCCGCGACGCTTTGCGGCGGCTCAGAAACCAAGCAATCCCGCGCCCATTTGGTTCCTCTTTTTGCGATACGGCACGGCCAATCACACATTAGTGTGCGGTAACCCGTAGCCTACTTCGGAACGGAAGTGCCCTTTCTCCGATTGTGGGCTCGGACGGATGGCGCCGCGGCCAAGTCCCCCAAAGCCCCCACACCCCTCACGCGGCGCCATCCGTTTG
>JBAUCK010000299.1:0-16358 GCA_049677525.1 Xanthobacteraceae bacterium | reverse complement strand
CTTACGAGGCGCTGGGCCTGCGTGCGGGCTCGTTCATTATCCTGCCCGCGGTCGAACTGTCGGCAGGCTGGGATAACAATCCTCAGCATCTTCCCGGCGGGCCGGGCTCGTCCACCTATCTCGTCGCGCCGGAGCTGCATGTGCGCTCCGACTGGGCGCGCAACGCCTTCACCGCACCGGCCCCTACTATTGGTACGGCAACGACAGCTTTCAGCCGTCGCTCAATCGGCCCTATCTGAACGCTAAATTCGACGGCCGCATCGATGTCACCCGCGACACGAAGATCCTGCTCGAGAACCGGTACATCGTATCGACCGACAGTCCGGGCAGCCCGAACATTCAAGCCAACCTCGCGACGCTGCCGATCAATACGACAGTGGGCGGCACGGTCGGCGTCGAGCAGCAATTCAGCCGATGGGATGCCACCCTCAAAGGCACCGTCGACCGCACCACCTACCAAACCTCGCACTTTGCCGACGGCGAGTCGTCGAGCAACGACGATCGTGCCTATGACCAATATGCCGGGATTTTTCGCCTGGCTTACGAGATCGATCCCGGTCTCAAGCCCTTCGTCGAAGTCAGTGACGACACGCGCAACTACGATTCGCCGGTCGATTTTTTCGGCGAGGATAGAAGCTCCAACGGCGCCAGCGCCAAATTCGGCGGCGAATTCAAGCTCGCCAATTCATCTCTGGTCGGCGAGATGGCGGTCGGCTACTTGCAGCGCGATTATCATGATCCGACCTTGCCGAATGTCGCCGGTCTGACACTCGACGGCTCACTGCTGTGGCTGCCACCGGCCTGACCTCGGTGAAGTTCACGGCAGTGTCGCAAGTCTATGAATCGACTCTGCAAGGCGTCTCGGCCTCGTTCAGCCGCGAGTCAGCATGGAGGTCGATCACGCGCTGCGGCGCTGGCTGATCGCGACCTGAGCCTTGGGCTACGGCCACGACGATTATGTCGGCGAGCCGCGCCAAGATGATCGCTACTACGCGATCGCCGGGCTGATCTACAAACTGAATCCGGTCGTGCAGGTCAAAGGCCAGCTGCGCCACGATTGGCTGACCTCGACCCAGAGCGGCCATGCCTATCAATCGACCTCGGTGCTCCTGACCTTGCGCTTGCAGCGCTGATCCTGGCATAGAGCATGATCCCGAAAAGTGGAAACCGGTTTTCGGAAAAGATCATGCTCAAAGAAAATCAAGACGATCCGACATCAGGAGATCGCCGTTGAGTGAATACGAACGCTGGGAAACGCGTTATGCCGCGCCGGGCTATACGTTCGGCACGGCGCCGAATTATTTTCTCGCCGCCTGCAGGCCGCTATTGCCGAAGTCGGGCCGTGCGCTTGCTGTCGCCGACGGCGAGGGGCGCAACGGCGTGTGGCTCGCGGAGCAGGGGCTTAACGTCGTGTCGATCGACTTTTCGCCGGCGGCGCAACGCAAGGCACGCGCGCTTGCGGCCGAGCGCGATGTCAGCGTCGATTTCATCCAGACCGACGTGCACGCTTTTCCTTATCAGGAATCAGCCTTCGACGTCGTCGTCGAGATTTTCACGCAGTTTTCTACGCCACGGGAACGGCCGTTGAAATGGGCCGGCATGCGCCGCGCACTGAAACCGGGCGGCTTGCTCATTTTGCAGGGCTATACGCCCAAGCAGCTCGATTACGGCACCGGCGGGCCGAAGCAGATCGAGAATCTCTATACACGCGCGCTGCTTGAACAGGCGTTCGGCGATTTTCGCGACATTAAATTCACGGAAGAGGAACGCGAGATGCACGAAGGCGCGGCGCATTCCGGCATGTCCGCCGTGATCGGACTGACCGCGAGAAAGTCCTGATAAAAATGAGCTAGTAGCCGAGAATCTTCTTGATCTCGGCGCGGAAGGCCGGCGCGATGTCCTCGCGTTCCAGTGCATAAGACACGTTGGCGGCCAGAAAGCCGACCTTGGAGCCGCAATCGAAGCTTCGGCCCTCGAATTGCAGGCCGTAAAACGGCTGCGTCTTCGCCAATTGGATCATGGCATCGGTCAATTGGATTTCGCCGCCGGCGCCGCGCTCCTGTTTGGCGAGAAGATCGAGGATTTCGGGCTGCAGGATATAGCGGCCGGTGAGGATGAGATTCGACGGCGCGCGATCGACCGGTGGCTTTTCCACCATGCTGGTGATCGAGAACATCTTGCCGCTGCGCTCGCCGACGCCGACCACGCCGTATTGATCGACGCGCTCATGCGGCACTTCCTCGACCGCGACGATATTGGCCTTGCCGGAGAGCCCTCTTGCCGCATCCATCATCTGCGCCAGACAGCTGCGCTGATGCTGAACCAGCACGTCGGGAAGAAGGAGCGCGAAGGGCTCGTGGCCGATCAGTTCGCGCGCGCACCACACCGCGTGGCCGAGCCCGAGCGGCTCCTGCTGGCGCGTGAAGCTCGTCGTGCCGGGCGCGGGCAGGTCGCGGGACAGAAAGTCGAGCGCCTCGCGCTTCTGCCGTTCGAGCAGCGTCATTTCCAATTCGAACTGGCGGTCGAAATGGTCCTCGATAACGCCTTTGTTGCGCCCGGTGACGAAAATGAAATGCTCGATGCCGGCGTCGCGCGCCTCGTCGACCACATGCTGGATCAGCGGCCGGTCGACGACCGGCAGCATCTCCTTCGGCATCGCCTTGGTGGCGGGCAAAAACCGGGTGCCGAGGCCGGCGACCGGAAATACCGCTTTACGAACGCGATGAGAAACCTGGATCATTGAACGCCAATATAATTTGAGGGTGTCGAGCGTATCGGGGCGGGGCGGAAGACATCGAGGCCTAAGATATCGGGACCCAAGACATTGGGGCCAAAGCCCAAACCTAGATACGTGTCTGAATTCATGTCGGAATTATTGCCAAAATTGCCCGGCAAAGTCCCGCGCCTTGTTGCTGTAGGGTGAATGCGGCGGGATAAGTTGCCTCGAGGTCGGTGGTAACGACGCCCTATCAACACTCCGTTGTTAGAGAAATGCCACGGCCGCAAGCACGGAATTGATTGCTACCGGAAGTCGAGATGGCATGATCGGTTTTGCACCTCAACCGCGTCTTTTGTCGTGCCTTCTGGCGTTGCTGTTTCTCGCCGCAGGGCCTGTAGCGCCGGCTTTGGCGCAGGACAAGCCTGACAATTGGCTGAGTCACCTGTTTCAACCCCCGGCTGCAAGTCCGGTTCCCAGTTCCCCCGACGACACGCCCTGGAGCGGCCAGTCCGGCGCGTCCGGCAATCCGCAGATGACGGCGGACGCGATCCGCGCGGCGGCGGCCGATTTCAACAATTGCATCGCCAATATGTGGCCCGATGCGGCGCGGCGCGGCATCACGCGCGAGAATTACGATCGCTTCACCGCAGGCCTGACGCCGGACCTGCACATCATGGATTTGCTCGACGCGCAGCCGGAATTCACCAAGGCGCCGTGGGACTATCTCGATCTCTTGGTGAGCGACGACCGCATCGCCCGCGGCCGCGCGCTGCTCACCCAATATGCGCCGGTCTTTGCCGCCATGCAGCGCACTTACGGCGTCGATCCCGCCATCGTCGCCGCGATCTGGGGTGTCGAATCCAATTACGGCACGTTGGGCGGCACCCGCTCGGTGATCCGCTCGACCGCGACGCTCGCCTGTGTCGGCCGCCGCCGCAATTATTTCCGCGAGGAGTTTCTCTCGACGCTGGATATCCTGCAGCGCGGCGACGTGCCGCCCGAGCATCTGATCGGCTCCTGGGCAGGCGCGTTCGGCCCGACGCAATTCATGCCGACGACGTTCAAGCGCTATGCGGTGGATTTCGACGGCGACGGCCACCGCGACGTCGTCGATTCAGTGCCGGACGTCATCGCCTCGACCGCCAACAATCTGAAAACGGACGGCTGGGTCCCCGACGAGACCTGGGGCTACGAAGTCGTGCTGCCGCAGAATTTCGATTACATGCTGGCCGACCGCTCCAAACAGATGACCTTGCACCAGTGGCAAAGTCTCGGCGTGCGTCGCGCCAATAACGGCGCGTTCCCGCATCCCGAGGACAAGGCCTATCTGCTGGTGCCGGCGGGCGCGCGCGGGCCGGTTTTTTTGATGCTGCAAAATTTCCACGTCATCATGAAATACAATCCGGCCGAAGCCTATGCGCTGGCGATCGGCTATCTCGCCGACCGCATGCGCGGCGGGCCGCCTTTCGTGCAGAGCTGGCCGCGCGACGAACGCGTACTGACGACCGACGAACGCTACGAGTTGCAGCAGCTCCTGGCGCAGCACGGCTTTAATATCGGCCAGCCCGACGGGCTCTTGGGCCCGCAGACCCGCATCGCCATCCGCAGCTTTCAGGCCTCGGTCGGCCAAATTCCGGACGGTTTTGCCTCGAGCGAAGTGCTTGACCGGCTGCGCCAGCAATAGCGCGTGTCCCGGAAAAGTGGGCACCGGTTTTCCGATCAGGACATGCGCAAAGCCTGGTCCTCCGGATTGGGTCTAAAGCGAAATTCTCCGCGAAACCGACACTTTTGCCGGCGATGCTTTGGCCGCAATCGCGGTATCCCGATATCCGAAGCCCCGATATCCGGCGCAATGGGCTCGCGGGAAGGGTCTGCGCCATCTTATATTGGTGTATATAAAGTTCCGGATTGGAACAGCCGATGACGTTGCGTTCGACCAAATGGCTTCAGGTGTTGCGGGTCGCGGCCGCGCCGGCTTTTGTCGTCGGGCTGTCCGCGCTTGCCGGAACGGCGCAGGCGCAGTTCTTCGGCGACCGCTATTACAACAATGACAACGGCTATTACGGTGACAACCGCTATTACGGTCAGCGCTATCAGCAGCAGCGGCACCAGGATTTTTCTTTCCCGTTCGGCGATCGCTTCATGCGGCCGGCGCCGCCGCCCGCCGACTATTCCAAGGCGCCGCCGCCGCGCAAACTCGACAATCCGCCGTCGACCAACATCGTGGTCATCGGCGATTCGCTCGCCGACTGGCTGGCCTATGGCCTCGACGAGACCTATTCCGACCAGCCGGATATGGGCGTGGTGCGCAAGATCAGGCCGACATCCGGCCTCATCCGCTATGACGCCAAGAGCGATACGATCGATTGGCCGTCGGCGCTGAAAGACACGCTGGCCGGCGAAAGGCCGAATGCCATCGTCATCATGCTCGGTCTGAACGACCGCATCCCGCTCAAGGATCGCCTGCCGCTGAAGCCGGTGTCGCCGAAGCCTCAGGAAGGACAGGCAGTGGGACAGGCTGCAGCAGGGCAAGTGCAGAACCCGGCGCAAAATCAGCCGCGAGCGCAAAGCCCGGCGACGAACCAGGCACAAGGTCAGGCCAAGTCCGCGGCTCAGTCTCCCGCACCGGCCCAGTCTCCGGCGCCGGCAGCCGGATCCGCAACCGCGCCAAGTGCGCCGCAGCCCGTGACCGCCGCGGACAGCGAGGGCGGCGCGCCGCCGCCGAGCAGCGCTCAATCGGTGCCCACCGGCGGGACGTTCGATTTCCACACCGACAAGTGGGCCGAGGTCTATGGCAAGCGCATCGACGAGATGATCAATGCGCTCAAAGCGCGGGGCGTGCCGATCCTCTGGGTCGGGCTGCCGTCGCTGCGCGGCACCAAGTCCACCAGCGATATGGCCTATCTCGACGAACTCTATCGCGAGCGGGCAGACAAGGCCGGCATCGCTTATGTCGATATCTGGGACGGCTTCGTTGACGACCAGGGCCGCTACACGGTGCAGGGGCCGGATTTCGAGGGCCAGACCCGGAAGCTCCGCACGCCGGACGGCGTGCATTTCACCAAAGCCGGCGCGGTGAAGCTTGCGAGCTATGTCGATCAGGACCTGCGCCGCCTCATGTCCAAAGGGGTCATGCCGGTGGCGCTGCCCGGTGCGGACTCGGCGGCGCCGAAGCCCGCGGTGGCGGTCGGCACCCGTCCCGATGTCGGCCCGGTCGTGCCGCTTGCGGCCGGCAGCGGCGAGGGCGGCGGCGACCTTTTGGGCGGCGGCCGTCCGGCGCAAATCACCTCGACCGATCCAGTTGCGTCCAAAGTGCTGACGCGGGGCGACGCGATCGCAGCGCCTGCCGGTCGCGCCGACGATTTCAGTTGGCCGCACCGCGGCCCCGCCGCCAATGCGGCGACCGCGGATACCGGACCGTTGCCGGGACCGGAACAGCCGGCGCCGGCGAAGAAAGGCGCCGATACGAAAAAGCAGCCCGAAGCGAAGGCTGTCAACGCGAAGGCTGCCGACGCAAAGAGCAAGGCGACGGACCAAAGCGCCGCCAAACAGCGCCGCTCATCGGGCGCTACGCTCGACGGCGCACCGCGGCCGCCGAAGGATGTCGGCGGCGGGTTCTGACGCCTCCGCGGCGCGCGCGTTTTCCGATAGTAATTTCAAACAGCGATGCTCTCGTCACCACCGGCACAAGCCGACATATGCAGTGCAATTTGGTGAGACAATGGAAACATCTTGCGCGTCACCAATGTGCCGTTTGATCGAGCAATTCGTTGGTTAGGACGGTCAGTATGATGCGGTTCCTCGTCCGCGTACTTGCGGCGTTCGCGGTCGCTGGCGCTCAGTCAGCGTTAGCGGCCAACGTTCTTTCTAATGATATTGGCGGGCGCATCGAAACAATTCCGATTCAGACCCTGACTATATCGGACGAGCAATTTCTGAAGGGCGATTCCTCTGGAAAGCCCACTACGATTTCCGGAACTTTGCGGGTCGCTCAAGGCTCTGGACGTCTGCCGCTGGTTCTTCTCGTCCACGGCTCAGGTGGAATTGAGGAGAACATCGCTGTATGGGAGAAAATATTTGCGTCGATGGGCATATCCACCTTTGCAATTGATTCATTTACTGGGCGAGGGATCGTCAGCACTGTTGCCGATCAGTCCCAGCTCGGACGACTAAATATGGTTCTCGACTTGTATCGCAGTCTTGCGGTGTTAACCGCGGATCCGCGGGTAGATCCGGGCCGAATTGCCGTCATGGGATTCTCGCGCGGGGGGCAAGCGACTCTTTATGCGGCCCTCAAACGATTCCAAAAAATGTGGAACCCAAGCGGGATCGATCCTGCGGTCTATATTGCGCTATATGCGCCCTGTATCACGACCTACATCGACGATACGGCGGTGACCGACCACCCAATCCGTATCTTTCACGGAAAGTCCGACGACTGGGTCGAAATCACTCCTTGCCGAGCCTATTTTGAGCACCTCAAACGGACGGCCAAGGATGTCCAGATGACCGAATTCGCCAATGCGGGGCACGCCTATGATTATCCGTCGCTTCCGTCTCATCCCGCCGTCGTGCCGTACGCGCAGACGACGCATTGCGTCCTGAAGGAAGAATCAGTTGGGACCATCATCAATATGGCGACACATAAGCCCTTCACATATGCGGACGATTGCCTGGGCAAAGGTGCCCATGTGGCCTATTCCGCAAAAGCGACCCGCGCCACGGAGGAGGCTGTAAGGATATTGCTGGAGAGAGTCTATAAATTGAACGGACATTAGAACGATTTGAGATGATGGCTGAAGTGCCGGATTCGAGTTTGCGAATTTTGAGGAATTGGCACAGAAATTTGGGGTCAGCGCTCACTAGCAATAAATGTCCGCTCCGGGTCAAAAGCTGCAAATCGGATACGAAGCGGCGATGTCGTAAATCCGATTTCCACTTTTCCGGATCACGCTCTAGTTCGCTGGCGACCGTTTATGCAGCGACTGAGCATCAGTGCTTCTGGCAGCAGGCGATGCTTGAGGCATTTGCGCCGGCGCTATGTTTGGATCCGGTAGCGCGGCAAGTCTGGCGATCTCGCCTCTCACCAAGTCGCGGAATTGCGAACTGTAGGGCGCTCCGATATGCGTGTCGTTATTCGTGATGTATTCGATATTCGGGCCGTCGATCTTCTGCGATCCCATTCCACCAAAAGTCATTAATGGATTCGGATCATAAATTTCGACCATTCTTCCCACTTTACCGGTCAGGGTCGTTTTGTGAGTAAATATTGAGGGTTGCAGCGCAATGATCGAGTCGATGTAACCGGTATTGTTTGCCACCAGCACTGCGTTGTTGGCGCCCAAGCTGTAGCCGATGACAAGTATGTGCGTTCCATCGGGCTGACGATTGATGTCGTCAACCAGCGACGACCATGACGTATGCCAATAGGTCTCCACTTCGACATCGGGCATTGCTTGAAGCTCGGTCACGAATTGAGTCAGCCCAGGCGCCGCAAGCGGCCCAAACAATGGCCATAGGATGCCGATAAACGTCGCCGCATGGCACGGCGAGCAGAGCAGAGAGCAGCACAAGGCCAGAGCGATTGATCGTGCACTTGGTCGCTTCTTCACCCGCTTAATCCCCTAGCGGCAGCTCGGACTGCGCAGACCGGTCTTGCCGGTTCCAGGTCAAATTGGCTCTCGCATTGCAATAATAGTCCACTTATCCGGGAGAGGCGACTCCATCGGCATGTCCGCTGAGACTTCAAAAACGGACTTAATGGGCGAGGCAGCGGAGATCGGCGCAGGCGCGATGCTGAGGTCATCTATTCGGGGAGCTTGGTCAGCTGCAGGCCCTTTGCAAAAGCGGCCCAATCCTCCTCGCGCCGGAGCGGCACGCCGCACCGTGCTCGCGACCTTGGCGCAAGACCCACGCGGTCGAGCGAAAGCCGCTTCGCCGCTCAGCGTGGTAGGGTGCTCGTTCCCATCAGGAATGTGTCGACCGCTTGCGCGGCCTGGCGGCCTTCGCGGATCGCCCAGACGACGAGCGATTGGCCGCGCCGCATGTCCCCGGCGACAAAGACCTTGTCGCGCGAGGTCTTGTAGTCGTCGGTCGAGGCAGCAACATTGCCGCGCTGGTCGAGCTTGAGGCCGAGGCTCTTGATCATGCCCTCGTGCAGCGGGTGCACGAAGCCCATGGCGAGCAGAACGAGGTCGGCATTGATCTCGAACTCGGTACCGGGGACCGGTTGCATTTTGCTGTCGAGCCGCACGCAATGCAGCGTCTTCACGGCACCGTTTTCGCCTGAGAGTTTCGTTGTCGCCACCGCGAAGTCGCGCGCGGCGCCTTCCTCGTGGCTCGAGGAGGTGCGCAGCTTCAGCGGCCAGTTCGGCCAGGTCAGCGCCTTGTTCTCGTGCTCCGGCGGTTCAGGCATGATCTCGAAATTGGTCACTGACAGCGCGCCCTGACGGAACGAGGTGCCGATGCAGTCGGAGCCGGTGTCGCCGCCGCCGATGACGACGACATGTTTATCCTTGGCGAGAATCGGCTCTGTGCCCAGCTCTTGGCCGTTTGCCTTCTCGCCGGAGACGCGGCGGTTCTGCTGCGGCAGGAAATCCATGGCGAAATGGATGCCCTTGAGCTCGCGGCCGGGCACCGGCAGATCGCGGCCCTTCTCGGCGCCGCCGGTGAGCACGACGGCGTCATGCTCCTTGATCAGCTTGTCGGCCGGCACGTTGACGCCGATATCAGCGCCGTAATGAAACACCACGCCTTCCGCCTCCATCTGCGTCACGCGGCGGTCGATGTGGATCTTTTCCATCTTGAAGTCGGGAATGCCGTAGCGCAGAAGGCCGCCGGCCTTGGCCCAACGCTCGTAAACGTGAACCTCATGCCCGGCGCGCGCCAATTGCTGCGCGCAGGCAAGCCCCGCGGGGCCTGAACCGACGACGGCGACTTTCTTACCGGTCTTCTTCGCCGGCTGTTCTGGCTTGAGCCCCGCGGCGATGGCGCGGTCGGCGATGGCGCATTCGATCGATTTAATGGTGACCGGGTTCTCGTCGATGTTGAGCGTGCAGGACGCTTCGCACGGCGCCGGGCAGACCCGGCCGGTGAGTTCCGGGAAATTGTTGGTCGAATGCAGGTTGCGCGCCGCCTCTTCCCATTCGTTGTGATAGACGAGGTCGTTCCAGTCCGGGATCTGGTTATTGACCGGGCAGCCCGGCGTGCCCGGCACGACCGAGCCGGTGCCCTGGCAATACGGCACGCCGCAATTCATGCAACGCGCGGCCTGGGTGACGTAGTCCGTCTCCGGCAGCGGCAGCACAAATTCGCGCCAATGGCGCAGCCGCTCGGCGACCGGCTCGTAGTCGCGATCCTCGCGTTCGTATTCCAGAAAGCCGGTGATCTTACCCAAGGCGCAAACTCTCTCGAAACAAAGCAGACTTAAAGTTGCGGCATCATTCCGCCGCGATGGCCGCGGCTTTCATCTCGTTGAGAGCGCGGCGGTACTCGACCGGCATGACCTTCTTGAATTTCGGATACCACGTTTTCCACTCGGCCAAAATCTTGGCCGCAACTGTCGAGCCGGTAAAGCGCTCGTGCCGCGTGATCAGGTGGTGCAGCCGGTGGCCGTCGAAGCTGCTCATATCCGGCATGATGTCGACCAGGCCGTGCGCTTCGAGGTCGCGGGCCTGGTGGAAGACCTTGGCATTGATGTCTTCCTCGCCTGGCATCGGCTCGAGGTCGACCATGGCGAGATTGCACCGAGACGCAAAGGCGCCGTCGTCGTCGAGCACATAGGCAATGCCGCCCGACATGCCGGCGGCGAAGTTGCGGCCGGTCGCGCCGAGCACCACCACGATGCCGCCGGTCATATATTCGCAGCAATGGTCGCCGGCGCCTTCGATGACGGCGATGGCGCCGGAATTGCGCACGGCGAAGCGCTCGCCGGCGACGCCGCGGAAATAACATTCGCCCTCGATGGCGCCGTACAGCACGGTGTTACCGACGACGATCGATTCCTCGGGGATGATCCCGGATTCGTCGGGCGGGCGCACCACGAGGCGGCCGCCGGACAGGCCCTTGCCGACATAGTCGTTGGCGTCGCCGTGAAGTTCGAAGGTGACGCCGCGGGCGAGGAAGGCGCCGAAGCTCTGCCCGGCGGTGCCCTTGAACCGCGCCACGATGGTGTCGTGCGGCAGGCCGTCATGGCCGTAGCGTTTGGCGATTTCGCCCGACAGCATGGCGCCGACGGTGCGGTCGACGTTTTTGATCGGGAAGCTCATCTGCGCCGGCGTGCCGCTGTCCAGCGCCGCTTGCGATTGCGCGATCAGCTTGCGGTCGAGGACGTTGCTGATCTTGTGGTCCTGCTCTTCGCTGTTGAAGATCGCGACCTCGGCGGACACTTCCGGCTTAGTGAACAGTTTCGAGAAATCGAGACCGTTGGCCTTGCCGCGCGCGATCAGCTTTTGCCGGTCGAACATCTGCATCTGGCCGATCATCTCGTTGAAGGCGCGGTAGCCCAATTCGGCCATCAGTTCGCGGACTTCCTCGGCGACGAAGAAGAAATAGTTGATGACGTGCTCGGGCTGGCCGGTGAAGCGCTTGCGCAGCACCGGGTCCTGCGTCGCGACGCCGACCGGGCAGGTGTTGAGATGACACTTGCGCATCATGATGCAGCCGGCGGCGATGAGCGGCGCGGTGGCGAAGCCGAATTCGTCGGCGCCCAGCAGCGCGCCGACCACGACGTCGCGGCCGGTGCGGATGCCGCCGTCGACCTGCACGCAAATGCGGCCGCGCAGCCGGTTGGCGACCAGCGTCTGATGCGTCTCGGCAAGCCCGATTTCCCAGGGCGAGCCGGCATGCTTGACCGAGGTCAGCGGCGCCGCGCCGGTGCCGCCTTCATAACCGGCAATCGTCACGTGGTCGGAGCGCGCCTTCGACACGCCGGCGGCGACGGTGCCGACGCCGACTTCGGAGACGAGCTTCACCGACACGTCGCCGTCCGGATTGACGTTCTTCAGGTCGAAGATCAACTGCGCCAGGTCTTCGATCGAGTAAATATCGTGATGCGGCGGCGGCGAAATGAGGCCGACACCGGGCGTCGAATGCCGCACCTTGGCGATGGTCTTGTCGACCTTGTGGCCGGGCAATTGACCGCCTTCGCCCGGCTTGGCGCCTTGCGCGATCTTGATCTGCATCATGTCCGAATTGACGAGGTATTCGGCGGTGACGCCGAAGCGTCCCGATGCCACCTGCTTGATCGCCGAGCGCATGGAATCGCCGTTCGGCAGCGGCTTGAAGCGGTCGGATTCCTCGCCGCCTTCGCCGGTATTCGACTTGCCGCCGATCCGGTTCATGGCGATGGCGAGCGTGGTATGCGCCTCGCGCGAGATCGAGCCGTAAGACATGGCTCCGGTCGCAAAGCGCTTGACGATGTCCTTCGTCGGCTCGACCTCGTCGAGCGGAACGGGTTTGCGGCCGTCTTCTTCGGCCGACTTGATGCGGAACAGGCCGCGGATGGTGAGAAGCCGCGACGTCTGATCGTTGATGATCCTGGCGAACTGGCGGTACTTTTCGAGCGAATTGCCGCGCACTGCGTGCTGCAAGGCCGACACCGTCGCCGCGTTCCAGACGTGATCCTCGCCGCGCACGCGGAAGGCATAGTCGCCGCCGACGTCGAGCATCGAGCGATAGATCGGCGCATCGCCGAATGCATCGCTGTGCCGCTGCACCGCCTCGTCGGCGATTTCGGCGAGACCGACGCCCTCGATGCGGGTCGCGGTGCCGGTGAAATAGCGCGCCACGAATTCCGACTTCAGCCCGATGGCGTCGAAAATCTGCGCGCCGCAATAGGACTGATAGGTGGAGATGCCCATCTTCGACATCACCTTGAGCAGTCCTTTATCGATGGACTTGATGTAGCGCTTGACCAGTTCGTTGTCGTCGAGCTTCTGCGGCAGCTCGCTCTTGATGGCGGAGAGCGTTTCGAAGGCGAGGTAGGGATTGATAGCTTCGGCGCCGTAACCGGCGAGGCAGGCGAAATGGTGCACTTCGCGCGGTTCGCCGGATTCAACGACGATACCGACCGAGGTGCGCAAGCCTTCGCGGATCAGATGATGATGCACGGCGGCGCAGGCGAGCAGCGACGGGATCGGAATCCGGTCGGCGCCGGCGCGACGGTCGGAGAGGATGATGATGTTGATGCCGTCGCGCACCGCGCCGTCGGCATTGGCGCAAAGCTCGGCGATGGCGGCTTCCATGCCGGCTGAGCCGGTATCCGCCGGCCAGGTGGTGTCGAGCGTGCGCGACTTGAAATGGCTCTCGCCGATCTCGGAAATGGCGCGGATCTTTTCGAGATTGGCGTTGGTCAGGATCGGCTGATGCACTTCGAGACGCTTGGTCTTCGACGTGCCTTCGAGATCGAACAGGTTCGGGCGCGGGCCGATGATGGAGACGAGGCTCATCACCAGTTCCTCGCGGATCGGATCGATCGGCGGGTTGGTGACCTGCGCGAAGTTCTGCTTGAAATAGGTGAACAGGGGCTTTGCCTTCTCGGACAAAGCCGAGATCGGCGTGTCGTTGCCCATGGAGCCGATCGCCTCTTCGCCGGTCGCCGCCATCGGCGCCATCAGGAGTTTCAGATCTTCCTGGGTGTAGCCGAACATCTGCTGGCGATCGAGCAAAGCGAGGTTCGAAATCGGCGCCGCTTCCGGCGTCACCGGCAGCTCCTCAAGCACGATCTGCGTGTTCTTGAGCCATTCGCCGTAGGGATGCAGGTCGGCCAGTTGCGACTTGATCTCTTCGTCGGGAATGAGCCGGCCCTTTTCCAGGTCGACCAAGAGCATCTTGCCCGGCTGCAGCCGCCACTTGGTGACGATGTCTTCCTCCGGCACCGGCAATACGCCGTTCTCCGACGCCATGATGATGCGGTCGTCGCGGGTGACGAGATAGCGCGCCGGGCGCAGGCCGTTGCGGTCGAGCGTCGCGCCGATCTGCTTGCCATTGGTGAAGGCGATTGCCGCCGGACCGTCCCACGGCTCCATCAACGCCGCATTGTATTCATAGAAATTGCGGCGCTTCTCGGTCATGAGCTGATTGCCCGCCCACGCTTCGGGGATGAGCATCATCATCGCATGCGCGAGCGAGTAGCCGCCCATCACCAGGAATTCAAGCGCATTGTCGAAACAGGCGGTGTCGGACTGGCCTTCATAAGAAATCGGCCACAGCTTCTTGATGTCGTCGCCGAAATGCGGCGACGCCACCGAAGTCTGCCGCGCCGCCATCCAATTGTTGTTGCCGCGCAGCGTGTTGATCTCGCCGTTATGGGCGACCATGCGGTAGGGATGCGCCAGCGACCAGGCCGGGAAGGTGTTGGTCGAGAAGCGCTGGTGCACCAGAGCGAGCGCGCTGGCGAAATCCGTGTCGTGCAGATCGGGATAATAGGTGCCGAGCTGATCGGCGAGGAACATGCCCTTGTAGATCAGGGTGCGGCAGGAGATCGACACCGGATAGTAATGGGAGACGCTGCGCTCGCGTTTGCCGTAGAGCGCCCCGGAGATCGTCTTGCGCAGGATATAGAGCCGCCGCTCGAACTCGTCCTCCGACGTGATCTTCGGACCGCGGCCGAGAAAAACCTGCATGTGCACCGGCTCGGTCGGCTTCACCGAGACGCCGAGGGTCGAATTGTTGGTCGGCACGTTGCGCCAGCCGAGAAGCTTCATGCCTTCTTTCTCGGCAATGGTGGCATAGGCCTCCATCACGTCGCGGCGCCAGGCCTCGTCATGCGGCATGAACAGCGCGCCGACGCCATAATGGCGGGGTTCCGGCAGCGTGAAGCCAAGCTCGGCCGTCTTCTTGGCCAGGAACTTGTGCGGAATCTGCACCAGAATGCCGGCGCCGTCGCCGGTGCGCGGGTCGGCGCCAACCGCGCCGCGATGCTCGAGATTGAGCAGGATGGTCAGCGCGTCTTCGACGATTTTGTGCGACTTGCGGCCCTTGATGTCGGCAATAAAGCCGACGCCGCAGGAATCCTTTTCCTGCGCCGGATCGAACAGCCCGAAAGCCGTCGACGCGTCCACCATGTCACCCGCGACCTTCATCCTGCTCGCGTTCCTCGCCGCGTAATTCACCTTGCCCGAAAGACCGCCGGCCTTTCAGACTGTGACGCAACTCGCCCTTGCGCAGGATTGCGCTGTCTTGCGCAATGCTTCCTGCGGCACGGGCGAGCCCTTCAATCTCGGAGGCAACCTTTGTGCCGCATGTCTTCCGCCACATGCCGGCCAATGGCTGCTTGTTCTTGCCGCCGTCCGACGCGCCCTCGTCCCGGCGGCAGACCTTTTCGCGCAGCTGCCCCCAAAGGCCGGAGGCTCGCGCTTTGCGGTCAACAATTGGGACAGCAATACTGTCCTAAACAGAAGATGGCAAATTCCAGGCTGAAGTACAAGCGCGGAGACGCCTGTGCCGAGCCCGAAGCGTGACGGAAACAGCCCCGGCGAGGCTCTCCTCGTTCCCGCCGCTCCGCCACGGATTTTACGATTTCCCGCTCGGCAAGTGGATCATGGGATGCGCGCAAGCGCAATGGTTGCGAGCCCGTCGCCAAGAAATCTCGGGGTGGTTTGTTGGTCACCGGCGTCCGCAAAAGACAGCGCCGAGGCCCGATATGCCATGGTCGATGTCGACGGACATGGTATCGCAGTCGATAAGAAGCGGTGTTAGTGTTTCAGCCATCATTCGCATTGTCACCGGGGATACCGACGATGCAGCTTGATCCGGAACTTTTGTCTCGTCTGCAATTTGCCTGGGTTGTCGGCTGGCACATTCTGTTGCCGGCATTCACCGTGGGGCTCGCATCCTACATCGCCTTTCTCGAAGGCGTTTATGCGCTGACCAAGCGCCCGGTTTTTCTCAATCTCTCGCGGCTCTGGCTGCGTATCTTCGCCATCTCGTTCGGCATGGGCGTCGTCACCGGCATCGTCATGCCGTTTCAATTCGGCACCAATTGGAGCCGGTTCTCCGACGCCGCAGGCAATGTAATCTCGCCGTTGCTGGCTTATGAGGGCCTCACCGCCTTTTTCCTCGAAGCGACGTTTCTGGGCGTGCTGCTGTTCGGGCGGAAACTCGTGCCACCGTTTGTGCACTTTATCGCCGCTGTTCTCGTCGCGGTGGGGACGTTGTCCTCGGCGTTTTGGATTCTCGCGACCAATAGCTGGATGCAGACGCCGGGCGGCTATGAATTGATCGACGGCCGCTATTTCCCCAAGGATTGGTTCGACATCGTCTTCAGCTCGTCGTTTCCCTACCGGCTCGCCCATACGGTGAGCGCCTTTTACGTGACGACGGCCTTCGTCGTGCTCGGCGTCGGCGCCTATACGGTGCGGCGCGGACAGGCGCTCGCCGAAGGCCGCGTCATGCTGCGGCTTGCTTTGTGGTTCCTCATGATTTTCGTGCCGCTGCAGATCGTGCTCGGCGACATGCACGGCCTCAATACGCTCGAACATCAGCCGGCCAAGCTCGCCGCGATCGAAGGGCTGTGGGACGGCGGGCACGGCGTCCCCGCCTCGATCATCGGCTGGCCCGACCAGAGTGCGGAACGCAATCTCGACGAGATCGCCATCCCGAAGCTCGGCAGCCTCTATCTCACCCATTCCTGGGACGG
>JBAUCK010000298.1:0-3045 GCA_049677525.1 Xanthobacteraceae bacterium | reverse complement strand
ACAAGACGTCAGGCAACTGGTCCACCGTGAAACGCGACGATGGCATGATGCAATGGGCTTATAAGGGTAAGCCCCTCTACACTTGGTCTAAAGACACCAAGCCCGGCGATGTTACAGGCGATGGCTTCAACAGCGTCTGGCACATTGCCACACCGTGAACCCGCTTGTGGCCCTAAGCTGCCGCGGCGGTCGTACCTCGGCGTGTCCGCTTTGGCCCAATACCGGACTCGCCGGCCACTCAATCTCTACCTTCGGTCGCCGAAACCGCCTCGTGCAGCACCGCGCAAACGCATGAGCTTTTCTCCGCGAAGCGGTCCAATCAGAACTGATTATATTGTTCGATCACCGCACTCAAATCCGGAAAGCGAAGAATTAAGTTGAGGGTGAGCAAAAAGCCTATGAGACAGAACGCGACGACCGCGCTGAGATCGGGTGTCATGATCGCGGCGACCGCCCGATGCCATGCAGCCTTCACGACACTCGCGGGACGGCTCGTGGATTTCGTCGGCGGTGGAGAGTGGCGTGCCTCGGGTAAAAGAGTCATGGAGAATTCCTCTTATCAAGGCCCGACCGCGCCTGCGGACGTGGCGTCGTGTTTCTTGCGCCCCGCAACCTTCTCAACGAGCGCAATGTAGCGGACGGCCGAGGGCCGCCGCCTCCTCTGATTGGAGGAGGTCACTTCGATTTGGTGAGTTTCATCCATTCACAATATCGTCGCTTTTATGCCCCTTTCTGCCGGCCGCAATCTCAATTGCTGGGTTGGCCTGTCCGGAGGCGTTCGGGAGAGCACGCGGTTGTCTGTTCAAGAAAAGGGAGCGAATAGGCGCGAGACAGAATTACTCTCGTCTCTGATCGGCGATATCTACGACACAACGCTCGATCGATCGCTGTGGCCAGTCACGCTCAAGAAAATCGCCGCATTCGTTCAGGGGGCGTCCGCGGCTGTGTTCTGGGACGATGCCGCGGGCGGTGGCGGCGACGTTTATTTCGAAGACGGTGGCATCGATCCGATTTACAGAGACCTCTATTTCGAAAAATTCGTAAAATTTAACCCGATCACCACGCCCCGGTTCTTCGCTCAAAGCGAAATGCCAGTGGCAACGGGCGATCTGGTTCCATACGACGAGTTCCTCACCTCACGCTTTTATCGGGAATGGGCGCAGCCGCAGGGCCTCGTTGATTTCGCCAGCATCACTTTGGAGAAATCAGTTACGAAGTCCGCCATGTTCGGCGTCTTCCGTCACAAACGGCATGGGCTGGTCGATGAAGAGATGCGCCGGCGCATGCTGCTGTTGGGACCTCACATCCGGCGCGCGGTTCTTATCGCCAAGGTCTTCAACGTCAAAGAGGCCGAAGCGGCGATGTTTTCACAATCGCTCGACGGTCTTCGTGCCGCAATATATTTCGTCGATGCGAACGGACGCATTCTTCATGCCAACACTGCCGGGCACTTCCTCGTCAACGAGGCCGACGTCCTGCGCGTGGCCGCCGGCAAATTGGTGGCTGGCGAATCAGAGAGCGATGCGGGTCTGCAGGACGCTTTTCTCGCGGCCTCCACGGGCGATGCCGCAATCGGTGGAACCGGTATTTCGTTGCCGCTCATTGGAAAAAAGGGGGAGCGCCACGTTGCCCATGTGCTGCCGCTCACCTCTGGCGCGCGTCAGAGAGCGCGCCCGAGTCACGCCGCGAGCACTGCTGTATTTGTACATAAGTCGGCCGTGGAAACCCCATCCCCACCGGAAGTTATCGCCAAGGCCTACAAGCTGACGATGGCGGAGCTCCGTGTCTTGTTTGCCATCGTCGACGTTGGCGGCGTGCCGGAAGTCGCCGAGGTACTCGGCACCGCCGCAACGACCGTAAGGACTCACCTTGGGAATGTCTTTGCAAAGACCGGCACCAACCGTCAGGCCGATCTGGTCAAGCTCGTCGCAGGCTTCTCCAATCCACTCATGAAATAACCTGCCCCTCTCGGGTTTTCGCAGCCGCTCCTCCGATTCGGTCGAGGAATGTGGCTTGCGGGGAAGCTCGGAAATAGCGAATATTTCCTTGGCAGAGGGTTTGTCTCCGGAATCTCAGAGCGGCCTCCGACGGCACCTTTCCCAAGGTAGGAGGCAACGTTTATCACAACAGGTCGATTGGCCCATTCCGCGATTTGTGTGACCAACTCAGCGGGGACATGAGATACCCCTTCATTGTCATAATAAATTCCGGTGTAAATAACTGCCGTGGCATCCGGCAAAATTCCTAGCCGTCTTTTGAGTTCGCTCATCGACAAATTCATGAGATCGATAATCTCGTACTGCGTTGCCACTGCGGGAATTTCATCTAGGAAATGACGATAGAAAGTTTGTCGCTCCAGAGGATCGCCCACGATCGCAATTCGCTTGAGATCCGGCACGACGATGTTTGCTGTCCTCACCATGTCTTGAAGCGTGAGTTGCATGGTGACCCCAGTAACATTGGGCGGAAGGGTTACCTTAGCGATGGTAGCCTCATCAATAGCAGCAAAGACCACAGGTACATTCGGCCACAACTCCGCCCGCCAGCGTGTAATGAAGTCGAGCGCCGCCGATCCGACGGCGACGACGACATCGATGGTCTTATTGCGATATTTTTGCCTGAAAAACGATAAGATTTCCTGCTCATAATCTGAACCAAAGAATCGATTGGCATCTAGGTTTTCGGCGTAGAATGAGATGGGCACTTTGCTTTCGGTGTTGAGTGTCAATCGAGCGGCTGTCGCGAGAGCCGTATTGAAGGGAAGGCCTGCAGAGGATTGATCGAGGAGGAGCACTGAGCGCGATAGCTGTTGCGCTGCCAGCGGGGCTGTCAATAAAACAGCCATGATCACGTGAGCGACAATCCGCAGCAGCACCTCGCTCTCTCCTCCTCACGGTCCCGGTTGATCTCGTCTCAGTAGTAGCGCACACAAGCGCATCCATCCTAGATGTCTGCTTTACCTCCCAAAAGATGAGGGTCAAGCGCCGCTTGCATTTCGGGATCGGCCCCGGGATTGTTGATGATGATGCCGATGCGCTTAGTTGC
>JBAUCK010000297.1:0-2191 GCA_049677525.1 Xanthobacteraceae bacterium | reverse complement strand
TCGAGACCACGCTGCGCTATGCCGATTTTCAGAATGCCGATGAAATCTTCTCGACCGGCAATTACACCAAAGTGTCGCCGATTACCCGGATCGATGATCGCATGCTGCAGCCCGGTCCGTTCTATCGCAAGGCGCGCGAGCATTATTGGAACTTCGCGCACGCAGCGAAGGTTTTCGTTTGAAGCGCATCAAGCGCATGAGAGAAGGTAAGTAATCGAAGGGCGGCGTCTCGAGTCATTTTGAGACGCCGCCCTGATTTTTTAAGGCCCGCGATCAGCCGAGATCGAAGCGATCGAGATTCATCACCTTGGTCCAGGCTGCCACGAAGTCTCTCACGAACTTCTCCTTGGCGTCCCCGCTGCCATAGACTTCGGCAATGGCGCGGACCTGCGCGTGCGAACCGAATATCAGGTCCACGCGGGTGCCGGTCCACTTGGCCGCCTTGGTCTTGCGATCACGCCCTTCATAGACGCCGTCCTTGGACGGCTGCCACTCGGTGCCCATGTCGAGCAGATTGACGAAGAAGTCGTTGGTCAGCGTCTCGGGCTTCTTGGTGAAGACGCCGTGCTTGGATTGCCCGGCATTGGCGCCGAGGACGCGCAACCCGCCGAGCAGAACCGTCATTTCCGGCGCCGTCAGCGTCAGCAATTGCGCGCGATCGACCAGGGCTTCTTCCGGCTGCATGAACTGCCGCTTGCCGCCGATATAGTTGCGAAAGGCGTCGGCGCGGGGTTCGAGCGGAGCAAAGGATTCAACGTCGGTCTGCTCCTGCGTGGCATCCATGCGTCCCGGCGTGAAGGGGACCTTCACGTCGACGCCGGCGTCTTTCGCAGCCTTCTCGACCGCTGCAGAGCCGCCGAGAACGATCAGGTCGGCGAGCGAAACCTTCTTGCCGCCGGCGTTGAACTCTTTCTGAATCGCTTCGAGCTTTGCCAGGACGGTTTTGAGCTGGGCCGGCTGATTGACCTCCCAGTCCTTCTGCGGCGCGAGGCTGATGCGCGCGCCGTTCGCGCCACCGCGCTTGTCGGAACCGCGGAACGTCGACGCCGACGCCCAAGCCGTCGCAACGAGCTGGGAGACGGTGAGGCCGGAGCCGAGGATTTTCGCCTTCAGCGCCGCGGCGTCCTTTTCGTCGATCAGCGGATGAGTGGCGGCCGGGATGCGATCCTGCCAGATCAGTTCTTCCTTCGGCACCAGCGGGCCGAGGTACCGCTGGATCGGGCCCATGTCGCGATGCGTGAGCTTGAACCAAGCACGCGCGAACGCATCCGCGAACTGTTCCGGATGCTCGTAGAAGCGCCGCGAGATCTTCTCGTAGGCCGGATCGAACCGCAGCGAGAGGTCGGTGGTCAGCATGGTCGGCACATGCCTCTTCGACTCGTCGAAGGCATCCGGGATAATGGCTTCGGCGTTTTTGGCCTTCCACTGCTGCGCACCGGCCGGGCTCTTGGTCAGCTCCCATTCGTGCTTGAACAGGTTCTCGAAGAAGTGGTTGCTCCACTTCGTCGGGGTCTGCGACCAAGTCACTTCCGGGCCGCCGGTAATGGCGTCGGCGCCGATGCCCGTGCCGTGCTTGCTCTTCCAGCCGAGGCCCTGATCCTCGATCGCGGCGCCTTCCGGCTCCGGGCCGATCAGCGACGCATCGCCGGCGCCGTGGGTTTTGCCGAAAGTGTGGCCGCCGGCAATCAGCGCGACGGTCTCCTCGTCGTTCATCGCCATGCGGAAGAACGTTTCGCGGATGTCCTTGGCGGCCGCGACCGGATCCGGCTTGCCGTTCGGCCCCTCCGGATTGACGTAGATCAGGCCCATCTGCACCGCGCCGAGCGGGTTCGAAAGCTCGCGCTCGCCGCTGTAGCGTTCGTCGCCCAGCCACGTCCTTTCAGGGCCCCAGTAGAGTTCTTCGGGCTCCCAGACATCGGCGCGGCCGCCGGCGAAACCGAACGTCTTGAAGCCCATCGAGTCGAGGGCGACGTTGCCGACAAGGACCATCAGGTCGGCCCAGGAGATTTTCCGGCCGTATTTCTGCTTGATCGGCCACAGCAGCCGGCGCGCCTTGTCGAGATTCGCGTTGTCCGGCCAGCTGTTGAGAGGCGCGAAGCGCTGTTGACCGCCGCCGGCTCCGCCGCGGCCGTCAGAGATGCGGTATGTGCCGGCGCTATGCCACGCCATGCGGATGAACAACCCGCCGTAG
>JBAUCK010000296.1:0-7873 GCA_049677525.1 Xanthobacteraceae bacterium | reverse complement strand
CGGATACCGGCAGGCTCATGGCGTAGATCGAGGAGCCGTCGGCCGGCTGCCGCAAGACTTCGGTGCCGGCAATCGTCATCACCGCGCCGGGCGTGTTTTCGACGACGACGTTCCAATCCTTGTCGGTCGCGAGCTGTTGGGCGATGACGCGGCTGATGATGTCGGGCGTGCGCTCGGAACGACGATCCGGATCGTGCCCGGCTGCGTTGAGATCGGAATGATCGGCCGCATTTCCCAGGATCGGGCCCCTAGGCTGGGCTCGAAGTCGGTTCCCCTAAGGTCGAAACGAGCCCAGACTGGCCGATGTCCGAAGCGTGCTACCCCCATAGCAGCGATTCGAACGGCTACATCTTTTGCGGGTGTGGCGAAATCCGCTATGAAAAAAGCATGGGGTTCCGTGGTATGGAATGTATCATTCCGCCAGACGGAATAGCTTATCTCGGCTGCCCGTCGGCCGCATCGACGGAGCGAGGACGCAAATGCCGCGTTCGGAAACGGTCCGAAGCCTCGAGCGTGGGCTTGCAGTGCTGCAGGCTTTGCACGCCAAGCCGGCTTGCTCGCTGCAGGATCTCAACCTGTTCACGCGAATTCCGAAACCCAGCCTGTTACGCATTCTGCACTTGAGCAATCCGGCTGGGCGGCGCGGCGGCTGGCCGACGGCCGCTATCGCGTCGGCACCCATTTCGACCAGGTGGCGCGCCGGCGCGACCGTTACGATCCGGTTGCCGAGGCGGCAGGACCTGTGCTCGAGCAGTTGTGCCGGAGCCTGTCATGGCCGTCGGATCTGATGGTGCCCGTGGGCGATCACATGGAGATCCGCGAGTCGAGCCGCGGCCACAGTCCGTTCCTGATCAACCGAGACCAGATCGGGCATCCGATGCCGTGGCTCGCGTCCGCGGTCGGACGCGCTTATCTCGCCTATTGCCCGGACAAAGAGCGCAACCAAATCATCGCTGTGCTGCGCAAATCCGATCTTCGCGACGATCTTCCGGCGCGCGATCCAAAGCGCGTTGACGAGATCCTATCGGAAGTTCGTTCGAAAGGCTACGCAACGCGGGATCCGTCGCATACCGGCGGCGCTTACGGAGGGGCGAATTTCGTTGATGGGCTGGCCGCGGTTGCGGTGCCGCTCACAAGCGGTCAGCGCGTGTATGGCGCGATCAATCTGCTGTGGATCAAGACCGCATTTCCAATCGATGAATTCGCCAGCGTTCACGTGCCGGCCTTGAAGACGGCGGCGGGTGAAATTGTCGAAGCCATGTCGCGGGAGCGGCGGCGGCAACGCACGACTAACCACGAAGCGTAGAGCGAGAGAGGAAATATATGCGTGCCTATCAATTGCCAAAGGGCGGCGCCGGCGTCGACGCGCTGGTCGAGGTCGAGCGTCCCCAGCCGAAGCCTGCGCACCGCCAGGTTCTGGTCAAGGTCAAAGCCTGCTCGCTCAATTTTCGCGACTTCGCCATCGCGCGCGGCACCTATCGCATGGGGGTTCGCGACAATCTGATTCCGCTCTCCGACGGCGCCGGCGAAGTGGCCGAGATCGGAGCCGCCGTGACGCGCGTAAAAGTCGGCGATCGCGTTGCCGGAAATTTCTTTCAGCGCTGGTCCGGCGGCGAGCCGTCGGCGGAGTCCCACAAGAGCGCGCTCGGCGGCGGCATCGACGGCATGCTGGCCGAATATATCGTGCTTGAAGAGGACGGCGTCGTGAAAATTCCGGCGCATCTGTCGTTGGAGGAGGGCGCCACATTGCCGTGCGCCGCCGTCACCGTCTGGCACGCCATGATGGAGCACGCCAAACTCAAGGCCGGCGACACGGTTCTCCTGCAGGGCACCGGCGGCGTCTCGATCTTCGGCCTGCAATTTGCCAAAGCGATGGGCATTCGCGCCGTCATCATCTCTTCGAGCGACGCGAAGCTGACGCGCGCGCAATCGCTCGGCGCCGCGTTCGGCATCAATTACAAGACGACGCCGGATTGGGATAAAGCGGCGATCGAATTCACCGGCGGTGTCGGTGTCGATCACGTGGTTGAAGTCGGCGGGGCCGCGACGCTGACGCGTTCGTTCGGCGCGCTGCGTTCCGGCGGCAAGATCACCTTGATCGGCGGCTTGAGCGGCGGCGCGACCGAACTCAATCCCGGACTGATCTTCTCGCGCCGCGCCAACGTCCAGGGCATTTCCGTGGGCTCGACGCAGATGTTCGAGGCGATGAATCGCGCAGTCGAAGCCAATGCCATCAAGCCGGTGATCGACAAAGTCTTTCCCTTTGCCGAGGCCAAAGCGGCCTATCACCACATGGCGTCAGGTGCCCATTTCGGGAAGATCGTGATCCGCGTCGGCTGACGTTGGGCGGCGGAGCGCCGGCTTATGAAACGCGCGCCGACGCGGCTTTTCTCTTGCGCTTGGCGGATCCGACTTTGCGCAGAACGGACTGCAAAACCAGGGCGTGGTTCACTTGCGGATCGCGGGCGCCGTAGAGCAGGGTGATCAAGGCGCCCCTGCCGAGATTGCGCAGTTCGGCAAGCTCGGCATTGCCGTTGAGCTCTTTCTTGTAACGCTTGCCGAATTCGGCGAAGCGCTCCCGTCGGTGGCCGAACCACAGCCGCAGCCGCGGGCTCGGCGCTACGTCTTTCATCCAATAATCGAGATGGGCGGTTGCTTTCTTCACGCCGCGCGGCCACAGGCGATCGACCAGAACGCGGATGCCGTCGGAGGGTTTGGCCGGTTCATAAACGCGTTTGATTTGAAAGGTCATCTGTATTTTCCGCTGGCCGCGCCGCGTTAGGTTGCCGGATATTGCAGCGTCTCGGCATTGCGGTCTTTAAGATACTGGTCAAGACCCCAGCGCTCAACTTGAGCGAACACCTCGTCGAAGATACCCGCCGGCAGCGGTTCGTTGATGAAGATCTCGCCGCGGCCGAACTTCGAGAAATTCCACGGATGAAAGTCCTCGAATTCAGGCGGAACGGCGAGCTTCCAGAGCGGCAGATATTTGGCAAGAGTCATAGTCAGTTCGCGTTCGGCGCGTGCGAGTGCGCGCATATAGCCGTGCACCACATCGGCCGGTGCGTTAGCCGGCACCCACCACAGCGTCTTGAAACGATCATCGATGATCTTGCGTAGGCCCAGTTGTTCGGCCATCGCGATCTGCGGCGGCAGCAGGCTTGCGGCCTCCACTTCGCCGTCCAGCAGCGCCTTTAGCCGCGCACCGAAGCCGCCGGTATTCACCGTCTTGATATGCTCGAGCGGCAGATATTTTTCCAGGCGATAGGGCACATTGAAGTGGCTGCCCGCGCGCATACCGACGGCGACCGGTACGTCTTTCAGATCCTCCGGCCTGCGAATGTGCGAGTCCGGACGCACGAAAATCGCCCAAGGCGACTCGCCATAGCCCTCAGTAACGGCGCGGCCCATGCCGGCGCTGGCGTTGCAGATGGTTCCCCACAAGCAGGCGCCTTGCACGACATCTGCATCGTCCTCGGTATAAGGACGGTCCTGCGGTCTTTGAAAATAGTTCAGCTCCTTCCAGCTCGATTGCGTGCCGCGAAATGTCTTCCAGTCGAAGTCGACGTCGAGCCCTTCGGCGGCGAAGAAACCCTCCTGCATCGCGACGAAATCGTTCAAACCCATGCCTTTCGGCGCGACTTTGACCTGCGTCATGCTTTGGGCCATTTTGAATTCCTCCCGGTCGATATTCGTTCTGACTGGCGTCATTCTATCCGCTCTCGTTGGAGCGGGCGGCCGGCCATTGCGCCTCTATGGACGGCATTGAAGCGGTAAAGATAGTATCTTCTGGGCTCGAATAGGAAACGCCAAAAAGGAAGTGCCATGGCCAAGCAGAGGATCAGCTATGTCCCCCTCGAGAAGATGGACGCCCGCATGCGCGCCGAGATGGAGCGGTGCCAGCGCGAAGGCACGCCGCGGCCGGAAAGCTCGGCGATCCGGGCGCACGTGCCGTCCTGTTTCTGGTTCTTCGCCGAGTCGTGGCACAACATCTATCGCACCGGCATTCTCGATCATGCCATCAAGGAATTGTGCCGGCTCTACGTGTCGCGTTCCGTCACCTGTGAATATTGCGGCAATCAGCGCTCGGTAAAGGCAGCGGCGAGCGGCGCCTTGATCGAGGACGACGTGCTCGATCTTTTGAATTTCGAGAAATCGATACGTTACAACGAACGCCAGAAGGCGGCGCTCGCTTATGCCGAAGCCATCGTCTGGCACCTCAATACAGACGACGCTTTCTGGGGTCGCATGCACGGCCAGTTCTCCGAGCCGGAACTGGTCGAGCTCGGGTGCATGATCGGGCTTACGCTCGGTCAGCAAAGCTGGCTGCGGCTTCTCAATATCGAGCATCATGAAGTGATGGCCGGTACCTCGGCCTCCATGGCGCCGGGCTACGAGGACGCCAAGCGTCTCAAGGCGACCAAATCGCAGTCCGACTATTGGGCGAAGTCGAGCGCTCAAAAGGCCGATAGCCCATCGGAAAGCGTCCCGTAAGGATCAATCGGCAATGTCGGTAAGTGAAGAAAAGTTGCGGGAGCAGCTCGTCGACTGCACCCGCATGATGGTCATGGCCGAGCTGCTCGATTACAGCGGCCATGTCAGCGCGCGGCTGTCCGGAACCGATCGTTTTCTCATCCCCGCGCGCGACGCAAGCCGCGCTGGCATCGCCGCCGATGACATTCTGGTCGTCGATCTCAACGGCAAGGTGCTCGACGGCAACGAGCCGTGTCCGGCCGAGACGCAAATCCACGCCGGCGTCTATCGGGCGCGGGACGATGTTGCCGTCGTCGGCCACGGCCATCCGCCGATGTCGACATTGTTCACCGTGGTCGACCGGCCGATGGTTGCGGTGCGCAATTACGGCTATCGCTTCATCGGCACGCCGGTTCATCCGGACCCGACCCATATCCGCAGCGCAGAGCAGGGTGACGCCGTGGCGCGCACGCTCGGCAAATGCGGTTGCTGCCTGCTGCGCGGCCATGGCAGCGTCGTCGCCGCCAAAACTGTCGCCGAAGTTTTCCTCGACAGTCTGGAAATGGAAGAGAACGCCCGCAGCACGGTTCACGCCGCAAGCCTCGGCCCGCTCAAACCGATCACGCCGCAAGAAGCCGAGCATCTCAAAGCGAGCTTCGCCAAGAACGATTTCCGCGCCGCCAAGGTCTGGGATCACTACAAGGAAAAGGCCAAAATCGCCGGTCTTCTCTAGCTGGCGCCAATGACCGCGGCGGTCCCGCAATCTCGCATCGCAGGCCTGTAATTTGTCGCCGATATGATAGTTTCGGCAGTTCGGTGCTGGGCGGACTCTCATCAATGTTCTGGAAATCGATCAGGCGAAAAATCGTCAGCATTGCCATCGGGCTGATCGTCCTGATGCTGATCACGGCCGCGCTCTCGATCGTGATGACGAGTACGGTCGGTCATCTGCTTGATGAGCTGACGACCAAATACATTCCCGCTTATGGCGACTTGGCGCGGGTCAATGTGCGCTCGCTCGAACGAAGCCTGGCGCTGCGTCAGCTGGTCATCGCCAAGATGCAGAAGCCGCCGGACGAGGCCGCCTATCAGCAGCATTTGCGTGTCTTCGAAGAGAAAGATCCGCAAGTCGAGCAAGAGGCTGAAGCCGCGCGCAAGCTAATCAATTCGATCATCGATGACCCGAGCACGCCATCCGACAACGCCGCGCTCGGTCGGCTCGACGACCGGATCGATACGGCGGTCCACGATCTGCGCCACGAGTTGAACGAGGAAAATGCGCAGGTCCTCGTTCAATTAAAGGCGCAGAATTTCGACGAGGTGAAACGCATTCTCACGCGCGCCGACACGCTGCGCGACGAATTCAATCGTAAGATTGACGGCATACGCGCCGATATGCTGGCGCAAGTCTTCGCCAGCGCCTCGACCGTGATCAAGGATCAGCGCCAGGCGATCCTGATCTCGGTCCTGGTCACGGCGCTCGCTGCGCTCTTAGGGCTGCTGTTTGCGGTTTTGGTCAGCGGCGGCATCACGCGTTCGGTTCATCTTCTGCTTGCCGGCACGCGCGAAGTCGAGGCCGGGCGGCTCGACAGTTCGATCGAGGTCACGACACGGGACGAGATCGGCGAATTGTCGGCGGCGTTCAATCGCATGGTCGAGCAATTGCGCCACAAAAGGCAGATCCAGGAGACATTCGGCCGTTATATCGATCCGCGGATCGTCGAGGGCCTGATCGATCAGCGCGGCTTGGCGGTGACCGACGGTCAGCGCCGTGTCATGACCGTGATGTTTTGCGACATGAAGGGCTTCACCGCGCTCAGCGAAGGCATGACGCCGCAGGGCTTGGTCAGGATCATGAACCATTACCTGACGACGATGTCGGAGCCGATCCACAATAATCGCGGCATCATCGACAAATATATCGGCGACGCGATCATGGCCTATTGGGGCCCGCCGTTCGTCGATGCCGACGAGCAGGCGCGCTTTGCCTGTCTTGCCGCGGCCGACATGATCGGCCGCATCGAGACGCTGCGGAAAGAGTTGCCGGAGCTGCTCGGTGTGCGCGCCATACCGGCGGAATGCGACTTGCGCATCGGCATCGCGACCGGCGAAGCGCTCGTCGGCAGCATCGGCTCGGAATTCATGATGAGCTATACCGTGATGGGCGACACCGTGAATCTGGCATCGCGTCTCGAAACGGCGAACAAGCTCTACGGCACTCATGCGTTAATCGCGGAGGACACGGTGAGCAAAGCCGGTCCCGATATCGAATTCCGCGAGGTGGATCGTCTGATCGTTGTCGGGCAGAGCCGTCCGCAAGTGGTGTTTGAACTGATGGGCCGGAAGGACGAACTCGCGCCGCGGCAGTCTCTGTTGTGCGCGCATTACGCCGAAGGGCTTGCGGCCTATCGCGCCTCCCGCTGGGAAGAGGCGCGGAACGCATTCAAGGCGGCGCTGGACGCCGAGCCGGGCGACGGCCCCGCCGCAGCGCTGTTGAGCCGTATCGAAGATTTACAAAAGAATCCTGCCGCCGGTTGGGACGGCGCCTGGCGTCTCGATAATAAATGATCCGGGCGGGCTCACGCTTATTTGGTATCCATCCGCCGAATGAACGGCGGCGCAAAGTCAAACCATGAAAATCACCGCCGTCGAGCCGTTCCACATCAGCGTGCCTTATGATTTCGGCAACACCGCGCAGAATGCGGCCGCGGTGCAGTGGCCGAAAATGGAGACGCTGTTCGTCAAGGTCACGACCGATGAAGGGCTGGTCGCGCCACTCCAGTGCGGGCGCCAAGGATCAACCTGATCCGGACGAATGCCGCGCGCCTCCTCCTCAGGCTGTTGCCGGTGAATCGACGAATGCAAGCTCCGGCGGAGCCGCGCGGCTGTGGTGTCGGTCGGCACCAATCAGGCAGAATCTAAAGTAAAAATCATGTTATCTAATTGGTGGGCGCTGCAGGGATTGAACCTACGACCTCTCCCGTGTGAAGGGAATTTTTGTTGTTGCATTTCAATGATGTCCAAAGTTTTGCACCGATTTTGCACCGATTTTCATTTCTTCATTACTGGCAACAGATTTGCTTTCTGCGCTTCCTCGGTTGCGTCCAGATGCTCATATCGGGCCGCAGATGAGCGATCACGCCATGCGCCCGTCTCGAGAAGCCCGCTCGTATCAAGGCCGCCATAGCGCCGCATCCACGTCGCCCATGTGTGGCGGAATAGGTGAAAGCCGCGCTGCCGGGGCGGGAAGGAAACCCCGGCCGTTTTCATGGAGCTGGTCAGCATGTCGCGCAGATGGCCGCTCGCGTGAAACCGGATCAGGCGCCCTTCGCGATCGAGGCCGCGCGGGTGGTTTGCCAGCGCGACGACGAGCTCAGGCGTCAAATGCACGCGGCGGGCA
>JBAUCK010000295.1:0-1776 GCA_049677525.1 Xanthobacteraceae bacterium | reverse complement strand
GCGAGGAGCGGCGCTTCGCTTTGGCGCGACGCGGCTCCGGGAGCTTTTCCGCGCGCGGCTTCACCGGACCGTCCGGATAATCGAAGCTGAGCTTGGAATTGCCAGCCTCGTCGGTGACGACGATGACGCGGACATGGCCGCCGTTCTTGAGCTTGCCGAACAACACCTCGTCGGCGAGCGCCTTCTTGATGTGCTCCTGGATCACGCGCGCCATCGGCCGCGCGCCCATGAGTTCGTCGTAGCCGTTGGCGATCAGCCATTGCGTGGCTTCGTCGGTGAGCTCTATCGTCACGTTGCGGTCGGCAAGCTGCGCTTCGAGCTGCAGCACGAACTTCTCGACCACCATCGAGATCACCTCAGGCGACAGATGCGCGAAGGTGATGATCGCGTCGAGCCGGTTGCGGAATTCCGGCGCGAACAGTTTGGTGATCGCCTCCATGTCGTCGCCCTCACGCTTGGTGCGGGTGAAGCCGAAAGCGGCCTTGGCCATGTCGGCCGCGCCGGCATTGGTGGTCATGATCAGGATGACGTTGCGGAAGTCGACCTGCTTGCCGTTGTGATCGGTGAGCTTGCCGTGATCCATGATCTGCAACAGCACATTGAACAGATCCGGATGCGCTTTCTCGATTTCGTCGAGCAAGAGCACGCAATGCGGATGCTGGTCGACGGCGTCGGTGAGGAGCCCGCCCTGGTCGAAGCCGACATAGCCGGGCGGCGCGCCGATCAAGCGCGAGATGGTGTGCCGCTCCATGTATTCCGACATGTCGAAGCGGGTCAGCTCGACGCCGAGCGTCGCGGCAAGCTGCTTGGCGACTTCGGTCTTGCCGACGCCGGTCGGGCCGGAAAACAGATAACAGCCGATCGGCTTTTCCGGCTCGCGCAAGCCCGCCCGCGCAAGCTTGATCGACGCCGACAGCGCCTCGATCGCCTTGTCCTGGCCGTAGACCACGCGCCTGAGCGTCTCTTGCAGGTTCTTGAGAACCTCGGCGTCGTCCTTCGACACGGCTTTCGGGGGAATGCGCGCCATGGTCGCGATCGTGGTCTCGATTTCCTTGAGCCCGATCGTGCGCTTGCGCCGTCCCTCCGGCAGCAGCATCTGCGCCGCGCCCGACTCGTCGATCACGTCGATCGCCTTGTCCGGGAGCTTGCGGTCGTGGATGTAGCGCGCCGACAGTTCCACCGCCGCCTTGACGGCTTCGTTGGTGTATTTGAGCTTGTGAAACTCCTCGAAATAGGGCTTCAGCCCTTTGAGGATTTCGATGGCGTCGGCGACCGTCGGTTCGTTGACGTCGATCTTCTGGAACCGGCGCACCAGCGCGCGGTCCTTCTCGAAATACTGGCGGTATTCCTTGTAGGTGGTCGAGCCCATGCAGCGCACGGTGCCCGAGGCGAGCGCCGGCTTGAGCAAGTTCGACGCATCCATCGCGCCGCCGGATGTGGCGCCGGCGCCGATCACGGTGTGGATCTCGTCGATGAACAGGATCGCGCCCGGATAGGCCTCGAGCTCCTTGATCACCTGCTTGAGCCGCTCCTCGAAATCGCCGCGATAACGCGTGCCGGCGAGCAGCGTGCCCATGTCGAGCGCGAACACCGTCGAATTGCGCAGCACGTCCGGCACTTCGCCGTGGATGATGCGGCGCGCCAGCCCTTCGGCGATCGCGGTCTTGCCGACGCCGGCTTCGCCGACGAACAGCGGATTGTTCTTCTGGCGGCGGCAAAGCACTTGGATCGTGCGGTTGATCTCGGCCTCGCGCCCGATCAGCGGATCGATCTTGC
>JBAUCK010000294.1:0-3376 GCA_049677525.1 Xanthobacteraceae bacterium | reverse complement strand
TTCACTTCCATGATGAGGGGAATAGTGGCGATGCTCGCCACCGGTGCCGCGTCACGGATGAAATTGAATGAAGATCGCTGTAGAGCGATGCGTTGATCGCGTTCGCCGACAAAGCGAGAAGGAGTGTAGCCGACCTGGCGGAACGAGTCGGCAAGACTGGCGTCGTAATTCATGAGGCCGCCTCTCAGCCGCGACAGGGAACCATCGCGACTGGGCAAGGGCGGCTCAACGCCCGCATCGGTCGAATTGGGAAAATTTGGAACTCCCGGCAAAAGCGCAATGAGGCGCCGGCCATCTTCGAAAGAACAACGTGCACTACAATGGCCGATGGGCCCTTCCGAGAAGCCATCCGAGGCCAAGGGCGATAGCTACAGCCGTATAGGGCTTGTCCTCGATTGTATTGCGAAGCGTGTCTTCAAAGGAGAGCGCGGTTTTTCGCAATCCCGCGGCCGCGTCGCTCGCCGCATCTTTCGTCTGGCCGTAAAGATTTTCGGCGGCACCTTGAGCCCGATCCATGGCGCCTCGTACTTGGCTTTTCGTATCGCCGGTTGCGTGGCCTATGGCCTCCTCGACCTGCCCGCCCACGTTCCTGGCAGAGCCCGTTGCTCGATGCTCGTCCATGTATGTAACTCTCCTCTCAATAACGCTTCGCTTTCGCGAAAACGCGTGACGTCTTTCAACGATCGAAAGACGTCAGCATTTCGATGTTACTTTTTATCCGGCATCCAGGATGTTGAATCCTTGTCGTAGGTGAAACCGGGGGCTTCTTTCATCTCGTCCTTGGTCGCGTTCATGACCAAGTACCATTTGTTATTATTTTTATTCGTGACTCGGATAGCGTCGAAAGGAACGGAAACATCTTTCTCGCCGGCTCCCAAAAATCCGCCGACAGAGACAATCAAGGAGTCGATCCGCCCGGATTTATCGACAAGAACGTCGGCGATTTCACCGATCTTGCTGTCTTTCGGATCGTAGACGTTTTGCTTGTACCAGTTGGTCACGGTGGTCGAGTTGGGTGAGATGGAGTGGTTCATTCGCGCTGCTGTTTGAGCGACAGCAGCGGTCGAAATCGCCAAACCAATAAGGGCAATAGAAACCAATTTGATCATAGATCTCTCCTCTAACAGCGAGCATGGCCGCCGCGCGAAAATGTTTAAGCGTGGTCATGGGGATTTCAGCTAGCCATGGCCAGCTCTTGCAATTACCAAGCATGCTGGAGGCCAATATGTTCCGGCTCAGGAGGAACGATTGCTTGGTGGAACGCTTGGTCGTAAGCGAATTCCGTTCTGACGGGGCGCCTGATAGGCCACGGCCTTACCTTAGAAACCCAGTCTGTCAGTCGGCTGCACACGGTCCTGCATCGTCAGTTGATCGGTGACGCACGGACAAATCACACAGGAGTCCACCATGAGAAAAGAGCCAAAGACGCTAAGCGAACTGTTCCACGATACGTTAAAAGACATCTTTTTTGCCGAGAAGAAAATTCTTGCAACGCTGCCCAAGATGGCGAAGGCGGCGCAGTCCCCTGATCTAAAGAAGGCATTCGAAAAACATAGGGACGAGACCGAAGGGCATGTCGCGCGGCTTGAAAAGGTGTTCGCCTTGATCGACAAGAAGCCGCAAGCCAAGACCTGCGACGCTATTGTCGGCATCACCGAAGAAGGTGCCGAGATCATGACGGAGTACAAGGGCTCGCCGGCTCTTGATGCCGGCTTGCTGGCGGCGGCGCAGGCGGTCGAGCATTACGAGATGTCCCGCTATGGCACGCTCAGGACATGGGCACGGGAACTCGGGCTAAATGACGCAGTGCGGCTGCTCGAGCAAACACTTGAGGAAGAAAAGAAGACCGACGCGACGCTGACGAAGATTGCGGAGACTGTTGTTAATCAGCGAGCGGAAGCGGCATGATTCCCTAGATCGCACCGTCATCGGAAAGGCATCTGGCGCCGGGTCGGGCGAGATGCCTTTATCCTTTCAACGGCAACAAAAAACCCGGCGCGAGGCCGGGTTTTCCGTATCTTACGCGTGACTTCGAAAATTACTTCCGAGTCTGCTGGTTCGGCTTATTGTCACCCTGTTGGCCGCCTTGGCCGGGATTTTGAGTCTGCTGGCCGGGCTTGTTCTCCTGACCACCTTGCTGGCCACCTTGTCCGGGATTCTGCTTCTGCTGCCCTGGCTTCCGATCGTCCTGGTTCTGCTGGCCGCCTTGGTTTGGATTGTTCATTTTTTTAATGCCTTTTTGTTTGAGTGAGTAAAACGGCAACTCCGAGTGACGACAGGCGTTCCTAGGGAGTTGGGCTGCGACGCATACCGCAAAAGTGACCAGTCGATGGCACCAGCCAGCTTCTTTCAATAGCTATTGGCGAACGAAAGGCATATCTGTTGTTTGCCGTTTACTGCGGTCCTCCGGGCACTCGGTGGCCGCCCCTGTTCGTCGCCGTGGTTTCCACCGACGGCCTGTACCCACCGACGAGATAAGCAGCGCTGCTCTTGCGCGACTGGAAGGCATCACGACGCCGATCGGTTGGCCGTTGCCCGAAACCTCCCATGACGATGACCTATTTGTGGGCGCCATTTGCCTCTGCAAGGTGTGCGAGGACCGCGTCTCGTAGTCGATGCCGGTCTCGGCCGCCGAGCTTCGCCAGCTCAATAGTACAGCGCGCGAGCATTTCGCTCGTCTGCTCCTCCTGCCCACCGAGATGCAATGTGGTGCCGCTGGTGTGCAGGGCTTGCCAAGCATCGAGACTTGGGTCGTGTCGCCGTCGGCCGCGGCTTTCCGTAGCTCTGCCTCGACGTGCATCCATGTCGACTTTGCCCGCGTGTCTTTGGGCAGATGCCGGATCAGCGTCCGCACGTCGGCGAGCGTGACCAGATCCATGATGGTCGGGATTGGCAGCGGCCGGGCAGGGCATTCCCGGTTTACGTCGCAGTGTCCGCTTTTGGGTCACAGCAGACATCGGCATTTTTGCGCGGCGCGGCAGGAAGCAGCATTCGGAGCAGAATTATTTGGAACTTTGCTAGGGCGGCAATTGACGCGGTGACATCCTCCACTCCGGGAGGTCGACGTGAACAACAGACGACTAATTGACGTTAAGTCTGACAAACGCGTGGCACGAACGGGTCTTCTTATTGCAAGCGCGGCTGCTTTTCTCCTCTGTAGCAATGTGACAGCGCTGAGCGGACCATGCACAACGCAAATTCGACAGGTCGAGCATCAGGTGGCAAGCGCCAGTCCGAGTAGTCTTACTTCCGCGCCGACAGCCGACCAATCTCTCGATGCGCAATTGCATCACCAGCCGACGCCGAGCACAGTGGGACAAGCGGAGAATATCGCCAACAAAGACGGTGATGCTGCGATCGAACGGGCAAAGAAAGC
>JBAUCK010000293.1:0-3170 GCA_049677525.1 Xanthobacteraceae bacterium | reverse complement strand
CGAAGCCATCGTCGCGGCTCAATCTCGATGCCCCCGATGCTTATGTCTGGTCACTCTATCACCTCCTGCAAAACGAGGACGTAATTAAGAACGTGATGTTTCCGATCACCTACTACACCGCGACTGGCGCCCAATGGACGCAGGCCGGAAAGAGCCGGCCGTGCTACTTCGATATCGGCGAGACCGGTTATAACGACAATCTGGATGATCGCACGTTGTCGCTCCTGATCGGGAGCAAATGCCGGCTTTGTGGCCGCGAACATCGGCGCGGCTTTTTTCGCCGGCAAGTAGACATCAAGTGCGTCGTCACCGGTTATATTCAGCGAACCGCGCCTATTTATCTTCGCGCTGAAGGCAACCGGGTCGAGGCAGAAGTCAAACTCGCCGGCTCGGTATACGGTCAGGGCGCACGTGGGCTTGGACGCCTGATCCACGGTGTCGCACAAGGGGCGATGGATGTATTCGTCGACGCGAATCCGCTTTTGACCCGTGACTGGACGGTCAACCTGAATATGGCACAAAGCTATCGTTGGACGGAGCCGCCACTGCTGCGCATCTTTGGAAGGGATATACCGATTGCACAGTATGTGGAACCGCAAATCCAGGCGCAGAGCAGGCGCGTCGAAGGCGAGGTCGCCGCGAAATTGAAAGCGATCGACGTGCGGCGGAAAGCGGAAATCGCCTGGCGGCAGGCATTCACTCCGGTGCAGATCGCTGCCAGCACCTGGCTTCGCATGACACCACAAAGCGTAGCGTTTGCCGGCTTACGCACGACGAGCGACGTGCTGGAAGGCGCAATAGAATTCTCCGGCCCGGTCGAGACAGATTTCGGCGGCACGGCGCCCGTAGTGAGCCCGACACCCCTGCCGCAGCTCGGCTCGGACGTCACCGATCCCGGGCACTTTGAGTTCCTCGTGCCGCTCACGCTCAGCTATCAGGTGCTGCGGGAGGCAATTCAGCCGGTCGCCTCGCAGGCGTTCAACACGAGCGTCAAAAACGTCGACGTGTACCCGTCGAATGGCAAGCTGGTCATTGGCCTGCAGTTCGACAGCCCGCCGGCAGGCGTGGATGCGACGTCGGATCGCTGGGTCTATATGACCGCACAACTGAAGCCCGATGCAGCTGGCCCCGACACGCTCGTGTTGGACGGAGCTCAGCCCGTTTCCGGATCGCCGAATGGAAGCGTGTTTGATATCTCGAAAATGCTGGACGCTGCGCGACAGAAAGTCCTTTCGGACTTTAAGCCGCAATACGGTGCGGTACTGCAACAAGCCAACGCCAAGCTGACCCGAGACTTGGGCAACGGCTTTCGATCGCAGGGAAGCTTTAAATCCGCGAATGTCGAAAAAGTGCTCTTGCTGAGGGACAACATCGAGGTTGTCGTTCGCGCGACCGGTACTCTGCGCGTCGTCTACACGCCCTGATGCTTCTTGATAGCCCGAAGAGTTAAAAGGAAAGCCGTTGTGCGCACGATACCAACGAGATTTTGGGCTCGCGCCTTTGTTCTCGCAGCCGCCTGCCTCGCCGTGCTCCGCCCTTCGCCTGCGGCCGCTCAGAGCGCGTTCTATCAAGCGACCGATAGCGAAATCTCAGGACCGGTTGGCAGCCTCATCCGCAAGGAACCTCGGGTCGGCGCCCCCGCCGGAGCAACTGCATACAAAGTTCTTTATCGTTCGACCAAGCCCGACGGCACTCCAATTGCGGTGTCCGGGATAGTCATTGTCCCAGCCGGACAAGCGCCGGCCGGTGGTTGGCCCATTGTTGCCTGGGCTCACCCGACCACCGGTGTTGTCTCACATTGCGCTCCCTCACTCGCACTATTTGTCTTCCAGCAGATCGCTGGAAGCCGGCGTCTGCTGGAAAACGGTTACGCAATCGCCGCTACGGACTATCCGGGCCTCGGCACGCCTGGTCCACACCCCTATCTCGTGGGAGACAGCGAAGCACACGCGGTTATCGATTCGGTGCGGGCCGCGCGCTCGTTCCCGGGACTGGAGAATTCCACCCGTTATACCGTCTGGGGTCACTCCCAAGGTGGTCAGGCGGCGTTCTTTACCGGAATGATCGCCAAGGCCTATGCGCCGGAGCTTCAACTCGTCGGAGTCGCGGCCGCCGCGCCGGCAACAGATCTCGCCGCGCTGATGACCGACGATCTCAACACCGCCGGCGGCCGCAATCTCACGGCCATGACGATGTGGTCTTGGGCCAGGGTTTTCAACGCTCCCATAAATGAAGTTGTTGAACCCGCGGCAATGGCCACCGTCAATGCGCTCGCCAACGAGTGCATCGAAGGCGCGTTCGATCTGTACGTCCGGGAAAAGATGTCCGCCCCCCTGGCAACTGCTTTCCTATCGGTGAAAAATCCCGCGACGATAGAACCGTGGAAATCCCTTCTCGCGCAGAACACCGCGGATGACCTTCCGCCCGACATTCCTTTGTTCCTGTCGCAGGGGTTATCCGACGGTCTTGTCCGACCCGCAGTCACACAAGCCTACAAAGTGCGTCTGTGCAAAGCGGGTAGCAAAGTCAAAATGCTTTTGATGCCGGGCGTAAGCCACGGCTTCATAGGCTATGACAGTGCGGATGCCGCGGCCGATTGGATGGCCGACCGCTTCCAAGGTTATACGCCTCCAAGCGATTGCTGACCGATGGGCGCAAAACGACACGTTCTCGATTGAGCGGCGTCAGCTAATTCGGGACGACGTCTTCGATTCAGTCCAGAGTGCGATGCGAGTGACCTTCTGTCGGTTTGAAGAGGGCTCTACGAAGGCGGAACATACTCTTGAGATTGCCCGATTGGCTGGCTGGGAAGCAATCGATGTCCGCTTTGGGTCACGAATAACTACATTCCCCCCCGCGTCGACGCCGTGGACCTGAAAAACCGACTTCGCGATATCCAGACCGATTGTCGTGACCGTTTGCATAGGTAGCTCCTCCGAATTGTGGGAGCCTTAACAGCGCCCACATCCATGGCGCTCGTGCGCCGGGTGGAGGAGCCGTCCACAGCATCAAGAGCGGACTCATGCACCGCAGCAATATGCCCTCGACGCGTCAACCATCACCTCGCAACGATCGATCCCAATCCGGGAAGGTCCACATCCTGTACTTTCGTTCAACGCGATGTATGCTTCCGAAGGCTGGCGCGGGCGGAAAGGCAGCGCAAGATGATG
>JBAUCK010000292.1:0-7043 GCA_049677525.1 Xanthobacteraceae bacterium | reverse complement strand
GCGCAACCTCGCCGCCTGGATCGGGTTGGTGCCGAAGCAACATACGACCGGTGGCAAGGACAGGCTCGGCAGTATCACCAAGCAGGGCAATCGATACTTGCGATGGTTGCTGGTTGTCGGCGCGACGGCCGTCATCCGCTATGCACAGAAGCATGGGACCAAGAATCGGCCGTGGCTCGCACGATTGATGGAGCGCCGACCGACCAGGGTGACTTTGAGCGAAAGCTCGACGTGTCATAGCCAAGGCTTTGCAACAGCCGGATAGTCTCGGGATGAACTTGGCCCTTGGGCTGACTTCCGGCGCTGTAGCCGCGGAATTTCCGTGCGCCTATCTTGTTCAAGATGGCTTCCGCCATAATTGAGCGGGCCGAATTGCCGGAATCTCCCCAGGCAGAATTTCCCCAGGAGCCGAAATCTCCTGAGGAGACGGCGGATCGGTTCGGCATCAGGACCGCGCTGCTGGTGCTGTGCGTCGGGCTTTTATCGCGGCCATGTGGCTGGTCACAGGGCCAAGCTTCGAGAAGTGCAGCGCGCTGGAAAATCTCGCCCAGCGCAACGCCTGCTATTGACGCGCTGAGAAACAACCTTTTCAAACCGCCGGCCAAAGGCGGGGACCTGCGCAACGGCTGATCGACACGTCCGCCGGCGCCGGTCAGCGCCTAAAACGCGTCCGGCTATCGTGCGTCGTTGTTTGTAACCAGCGTCAGCCGCGCTCTCAGCCGATTGCCGCCTTCGACACTGGCGCGACCACGACCCGCTGTTACCTTGACGGGATCAGGCGCGGTCGCGATGACGATGGATTGGCCGCGCTCACGCAAGTCAGCAAATGCGCACCAAGCATCGTGGAGAATGAGCCACTGCACTTTGTCTTGCGGGGTCGATGCCCGCCGCGCCGCCACCAAGCATTCCGACGCCCGATTGCGCCAGTCCGTCACCGTCATCTTCATCGCAGCAGCCCCCGCACTCAACAGAACCCCAGGCATTTTTGCGCGAGCTTGTGACGGTTTTGTGCCGATCAGAAACAAAGTTCTAAACCACGCGCCAGCCGCCGACGCCAAAAGTGGGCGACAAAGGACTCGCAAATGAACGGTTTCAGATGAAACGGACTAAAGCGGCCCGCGAATTGTCAGGCAGGTCGGCACGAAGTCCGGCAGGGTCGTCTTCTACGCGACCTTAGCCTCTGTTGCCGCCGCTTTGCCTTCACCGGCGGAGGGAGCGTCTTCGTTGTCCACATTCGCCGAGTAGGATTCGGGGACGAGCGCCGTGAGCCGCCATTCCTCGACGTGGCCAAGAGTCGAAAGGCGCTCGCTGGGATTGGAAACCGGCCTTTTGTGATGTTCTCCGGACGCCTCTACGGCCACGGCAATGTCGGCGGCGTCCCGAGCGTAGGTTTCAGGCGCCTCCTTAACCGCCGCAGCGGCGCTTGCGACGACCGCCGGGGCCTGAGCAAGCTGCGCCGCGACAGCAGCGATCGCGGGTGCGGATTGTTGCTCTTCGGCGGCAGCGGCATGCGGATTGGCCGCCGGCACGTCTTCCTGACTTGCTACTTCTTCTTTCCCTGCTTCTTTCTCTGCCACTTTTTCCGCAGCAGCGGGCGCAGCGTCGGCAGTTGCATCATTGCCGACAACGTCGAGAACTTCGGAAATATCCTTGATCGCTTTTTCGACCGTGAGCAGCGCCCTGTATTCCTGCGTTGTCGTCAGCCGCTCCAGAATTTTCTGCTTGGCCGTCTGTAAATGAACGACGAGATCGGGAATATCGGCAACTTCCGCTACCGGCATCTCGATGGCCAGGAATGCCCGATATTCCGGCACCTTCATCAATCGCAGCTTCACTTTATCCCGAACGGTCTGGAGCGAGTGGATGACACCGGATGGTTGTGACTGCGACATGACAGACCCCTACAGAACTGGCGGACAAATCCCCGACAGTCAAAAAGCTCGCTGAGATATGCGTCAAATTAAAGTCAAAGGACTGCCGCCGGATAAGTATTCAACAGGCGCGCTCGCCATTGCCGGCAACGTGAAACGAGGCGGGTTCCCTGTCCCCCGAATGCTGCAATGCAGTGTCGATCATCTCGTCGGTGCGACTGTGCTGCGCGCGCACCCGCCGCTGATTTGTGCCGCTTATTTGCCGCGCGTCGTCAGCTGGGGGTCGGCCGCCGCGGCATTCTGGGCCGCGAGCCGGCTCACCACCTCTTCGTAGCGGCGGTCGGGCAGCAGCGCCAAGAGGATAGCGGTGATCAGCGGCGACAGGAGCAAAGATGCAAAAAGCCAGCCAAGGCCGGATCTGCCGCGTCGCGCGGCCGCTATACCGATGACGATGGCAAGCCCGAGCCAGATGATGATTGCTGTAAGCATCGCTTGCACTAACGTGAACCACGCCAGGAGGGTTCCGCCTCGGGAGAAGGGGCTTCGCAAGGGCTCAACCCATCCTCCGGGCCGCCGCCGAGACGCAGGGCTTAACTTGACGTTGTGTAGACGGCCCCTCTAGCTTTGCACCGGTGCCTCAAGGGGACTCATTATGGGGATCACGATGCTTGGATTGACCCGGCTTCAGTGCGCGGCCGCTGCCTTGCTTGTCGCGGGCGCGGTTTCTTTGACTGCCGGCTCGGCATGGGCGTTCAGCAAGGAAAGCGTGTCGTCCGGCGGAAGCGGCAACGCGACGTTCACGGATCCGGACGATCACACAACGAGCTCCACTCAGGGCGCGCACCCATTCGGTCTGAATGGTCCGACCGTGCAGTTCGGCGCCCAGCAAGGCTCGTCGGCGAGCACCTTCGGTCATTTTCAGGGCGACGGTTACAATGGGCGGCCTCCCGATCCGTACTTTCGACCACTCAACGGCAACTAAGCGGGACGGCGATTAAGCGGACGCTAGTTCGCCAGCGTTTGACGGGCTCGTTGCGGTGTTGAGCGCTGGCCAATGAAAGGCGACCCGCCCGGCCCTCCGATCGATGGCAGTCTGTATAATTGGAGTGCCCGATGCATGCCATCGACGCGCTTTATCAGGAGCATCTGGCGCGGCGGCAAATTCCGTCACGCGACCTACTCGAGCGGCATACCCGCCGCATCACCAACGAAAGGCTCGCCGGCACTATCGCCGGCCGGTTTGCGTGCGCCTTGCCCAGCGCCGAAGCTCTCGATTATCTCCGCCGCCACCTCCGGGCGCCCCTGCTTACCGTGGCCGCGGGCATCGGCTTCTGGGCTCACTGCCTGCATCAAGTCCAGGGAATCGAAAGTCTCGCCACGGACCTCTTCGCGCCGGAGGACAATCCCCGGTTCCGGCGGCCGAGCTGGTACCCGGTGCAGCCAATGGGAGGGCTGGAGGCGCTGCGCCGCTACCCGGACCACGACATGCTGGGGATCTGCCTACCGCCAAATCTGAGTCTGCAACAAGTGTACGAGGCTGCTCCCCAAGCCACCTCCCGACAACTTTTCGTAGCCGGATATTTCTCTCGCAGCGCCTTCGGCGGCGGGCGGCAAGGAATCATGTCCGAGATGCGGGGCTTAAATTTCAGGCGGGTGGATTGCATTGCCCGTTGGGGCCTGGAGGCGCCGGACCGCCAAACGCTAATCCACGTTTGGCACACGTGAAGTGGACATCGGCTGAACCGCCACGAACGTCCGCTAAGGGCCAATGGCCGCCATTAAGCGCCTCGGTTCGCCCGGATTTTCGCCAATACGGCCTTGCCGGCGCGGGTCGCCTCGGACATCGTTTCAAAGAATTCGGATTGCTGCACGGCCTTGCTCTTGCCGGCCGCGTAAATCTCCCATCGCCATGATTTGGGCGGACGCCCTTTGTTCTTGATGGCGAGGGTGTAATCGATCGGATCGGGTGCGGTTGTTGCCATGGGGGTGCTATTGCGGGTGCTATCGGGATCCCGGCTGGCCAAAGACAAAACCGGAATAGGCACGGCTTAACATCAATTCGCACTCCTGCGCGCGCTCCTGTGCTACTTCAGAGCCCCAGCACAGCAGGATTTCGCGTAAATCCCGGATGGCGACATCTACAGCGGTCACAAGGTCGATCTCGACATCAGCGCCATCGCCCAAATAGTCGCCGAAATCACGATAGTCGCTAAAATTAAGTATTTCGGCGCTCACGCATCACCCCCGAATCCAGCCGTGGGCAGAATGGACACCGGTGGTTAACGGGCCGTGATCTAGACGCGACTCTCGCGTACGAAAGACAATCTTGGGCTTACGAGAGGCTATCTTGGCGACACGGCAAGAGCGCATTGACGCCTATACGCATGACGGAACCCCACCGGCGGATCAGCCGCTGGAGCTCCTTTGCGAGGATCACGTCGGTACCTACGTGATCCCGTTCTTGTGTCGATGGCGCGACGGCGCTTGGCACAGCCTGAACACCAACGACCGCATCGATGCCACGGTCGTTGGGTGGCGCCCGCCCAGGCAAAATCAGCGGTGAACCTTGAGGTTCTCTGCCGACGTTTTGCCTTTGTTCGCGACCTCTTCGTACTCGACGACTTGCCCCTCATTGAGGCCGCTCAGCCCGGCTCTTTCGACCGCCGAGATGTGGACGAAGACGTCCTTGCCGCCCGCCTGAGGCGCGATGAAGCCGTAGCCCTTTTGTGAGTTAAACCACTTTACGGTACCGGTAGCCATTCTCGAACTCCTGATGAATCCATTCCATATATCACATTATGAGACGGCTGAAATGCACTTGTTGGCGATGACGGCAGCCTTTTGCCAAGGACGGCAGCCCGCGTCCGCTCAGGGTCTTTAGCCGCCGCGCCGGCTGGCAGAAGCCGTGTCCGCTTTGCCCCCCGAAAGCGGACGGGCACGGCGGGGGCACGGGGCCGCACAACGCCGGCGGGCATCATGGTTTTTGCCAAGCCGTCCTGATACGATTCCGGTCTTGATACGGTCAGGTCTTGGCGACAGAGCCGCCAGCGGGACGTGCCGAAGTCCTGCCAATGACCGGCGGCGCAGGTGCCCGCGGCGGGCAAAGCATCACATCAGCATCCGTGTGTGGCGACGTGAGGAACGATCGTGATGCTTTGCCGTCGCCGATTTCTGGTTCTTGCGGCCGGCGCTGCGGCCCTGCCTGCCGCTTCACGGATCGTTCTGGCGCAGGCTTATCCGACGCGGCCGGTGCGGATTGTCATAGGCTTTCCCGCCGGTATCGCCCCCGACGTTATCGCCCGCCTTGTCGCCCAATCGCTGTCGATCAGGCTTGGACAGCAATTCGTCGTCGAAAATCGGCCTGGAGCCGCCACGAATATCGCGACTGAAATTGTCGCCCACGCTCAGGGTGACGGCTACACCCTTCTCGTTATCAGCTCGACCAACACGATCAACATCACGCTGTTCGAGAATCTCGGGTTCGATTTCGTTCAAGACATTGCACCCGTTGCGGGCCTCTTCCGGTCGCCGAATATCCTGGCAATAAACCCCGCGGTGCCCGTCAAGACGCTTCCCGAATTTATCGCCTATGCCAAAGCCAATCCCAGGAAGATCAATTATGCGTCCGCCGGCAATGGGACCGCGACCAATCTAGCGGGTGAACTGTTCAAGGCGATGGCCGGTATTGATATGGTCCATGTCCCATATCGCAGCAGTTATTTTCCGGATCTGTTGAGCGGACAAGTGCAGGCGACATTCGCGCCGGCTGCTGTCGCGCTCGAATACATCAACGCCGGCAAGTTGCGGGCGCTCGCGGTGACCGGCGTCAAGCGCTCGGATGCACTGCCGGATATTCCGACGGTGGCTGAATTCGTTCCGGGCTATGAAGCTTACGTTTGGGACGGGATCGGCGCACCGAGGGCCACGCCGGTCGAAATCATCGACCGCGCCAACAAAGAGATCAACGCAGTGCTCTCGGATCCGAACATGCAGGCGCGTCTGCAGAAGCTCGGCGCGGAGCCGATGGTCATGACGCCCGTGGAACTCGAAAAATTTATTGCCGCGGACTGTCTGAAATGGGCAAAGGTGGTGAAGGTCGCCAACATCAAGTCTGACTAGAGCGAAATTGTTTCAGATTGAATTGTTTGTCGCTCTAGGATTTTGATTGAGCATTTAAAGCGGACACTCAATGTCCGCTTCTCCCTTGACGCGCACAATACTGCACATTATTGGGTCGACGGTCCGTGCGATTGTTGCGGTGCCATCAGGGCAACTTAAAGCTCAAACCTACACGAAAGAAATCGACCGGCGAGACATTGCCCCAATTGAAGAAAACCGAGCTAGCGCTGCCGGGAGGAACCTGGATAGAAGGTAGCCCAGTGAAGTGGTAGTAATGGAGATATTCAAACTGCAAGATCCAATTATTGTTCAAAGCCCAATATACTCCACCGCCCGCAACCATTCCGTGGAGCGTTTGACTGAAAGCTGTACTATCGCAATTTGGACATCTCCCCGTGAATGCATCAACGCCCGAAAAGCTGAATTGTTCTCGGGCAACACCGCCAGTGCCAAACAGTAACACGTTCGGCATCACCGAATAGCCGATACGTCCACGAATGCTGGCGAGCCGGTCCCACTTGCGCTTTCGCTAGGATTCCTAACAAGGCCGGCGCCAAGGCCGATATAGCATCCCGTCCAGGAGAAGGCTGGCGCTGACGCCGTAGCAACTGCTGCCGAAGGCATTTGGACGTCATCGTACAGTGTAGTGTCTGGAGGGGGCGAGCCAGCGGCGGCTTGATGAGTTGCTGTCGTCTGTTTGTGTTCTGCTACCTTGAGGCGTTCGCGCAATTCTGCGTTTTCTTTTGCCAAAGCCGCATCTCTTTTCTCTAGCGCTTTGAGAAGGACTGACGCGTCATCAGTCGATTGCGCGGAGATGAGTGACGGAAGGCAAACGTATGCCAATCCTGCTATGGCTGACGCAGCCAGAAATCTCGTGATCCGACGCATTGCGCGCCTTCTGCGCGATGCCGCGCGCATCGTTGCGGTCCGTCTTGTTGATCTGTGCCTTCAGCACCGCCCTCATGTGCCGCGTCTCGACACAGATCACCGGCAAGACTGCTTCGGCGAACGCGCCGTAGAGCCATTGCGACAAAGGCCCGGCTTCCAGTCCAA
>JBAUCK010000291.1:0-18935 GCA_049677525.1 Xanthobacteraceae bacterium | reverse complement strand
CGGCGAGAGCCGCGGCCGTGTCGGCGAAATTCTCGAAGTCCTGGCCAAGCTGAATGACGTGATACTGGCGCAGGAACGCCGCCTGCGGTTCGCTGACTTCTTTTTGCACGCTGATGAAATCGAGATTGGATAGCGACAAAATCCCAGCAAAGCGCTCGATCGCGATGGAGCGATTATGATCGTTCAGATGCGCGCCGCTGCCGGCCCAGCACAAACCTACGCGCAGACGGCCGTTCCGCGGCAATCTGGCGCGCCACTTGGCCGGGCTCTCCGCATGCGGGCGGATATAGGGGATGCTCGCCGGTATGGTTCCGATCTCGGTCTGAAAGACGAGCGGCAGACTCATCAGCGGACAGTAAAAATCGACCGGCGGCACCGACTCACCGTCTTCCAACACCAATGCAACGCCGGGAACGCTCGCCGCGATCTCCTTGAGCGGTGCCGGCACGTCGAGGATCACGGTGGCGCCGAGCGCGGCAACAAGCGGCGCATAACGCGCGAAATTGATGGTATCGCCTAAGCCCTGCTCGGCGGCCAGCAATACGGTTTTGCCTTGGATCGGCTGTGCGCCCAGCCATAACGGCGCGGCCACCTCTCGCCTTTTCACAGCGCGCCGGGTGCGCCAGCGCCACTCATAGTCGCGCCAGCTACGCTCGGGCACGCTGCCCAAGGGATTGCCGGTGGTCGGATCGACCGGAATGCCCATCAGGTAATAGCCGGCACTGTTCACCAGGTTGCCGTTGTTGTTCATGGTGAAATCGCCGGCGCGCGTATAGTCGTTGATGCCGGAGAAGGTCGGCTGATTATCGACAAAGCCCGTCGGCTTGGAGACGACGAAAAAGCCATCGCCATTGATGGCCATGTCGGTCGCGACCGAGGTGCTGGTGATCGAGCCCTGCACCGTATTGGTCGCGACAGAGCTTGCGGTAACGCCGTCGGGCGTCCGCAAGTTGATCGCGGCTTGGTTGACCAGATCCTGAAAGGCGGTGTTGGTTTCTTTGTATCCGGTAGTCTGGGAGTTGGCGATGTTGCCAGAAATGTTTTGCAGCGCGAACGATTGTGCCTGAAGACCAGCCACTGCGGCGGTCAAAGCATCGAAGATCCCCATGACTTTTCTCCAACTCGATCTCAACGCGACGGCGGCTCAATGAGCGCAACGACATCAGGTAGCCGCATAGCCGGATAGCGTGCAGCAAGCCGCGTGCAATTAAATTAGATTAGCTATTTCAAATACTTAAGGAGACGAACGAAGCTCAGCCAAGGCCAGATATGCCGGGCTTGCGGCAAAATTTGCCGAGACATGCACGGCTTTGCGCCTTCCAACCGGAGGCGTGATGATCTAAACGCAGCACGCGCCGCAATCGGCCGTCACATCGGAAAGAATGTACATGCGCTTTCAAGGCACCAGCGCCTATGTCGCCACCGACGACCTTAAAGTCGGGGTCAATGCCGCGATCGCGCTCGAGCGGCCGCTGCTCGTCAAGGGCGAGCCTGGCACCGGCAAGACCGTACTGGCGATCGAGATCGCCAAAGCCTTGTCGGCGCCGCTGATCGAATGGCACATCAAGTCGACCACCAAGGCGCAGCAAGGACTTTACGAATACGACGCGGTGACGCGGCTGCGCGACAGCCAATTGGGCGATGCGCGCGCCAAGGATATCCGCAACTACATCAGGCACGGTAAACTGTGGGAAGCCTTCGTCGCCGACGAGCGTCCCGTTCTCCTCATTGACGAAATCGACAAAGCGGACATCGAATTCCCCAACGATCTGCTGCAAGAGCTCGATCGCATGGAGTTCTTCGTCTATGAAACCGGCGAGACGGTGCACGCCCGCCGCCGTCCGATCGTCGTCATCACCTCGAACAATGAGAAGGAACTGCCGGACGCCTTTCTGCGCCGCTGCTTCTTCCACTATATCCGCTTTCCCGACCCCGACACGATGCGCGCCATCGTCGAGGTGCATTTTCCCGGCATCAAACAACGCCTGGTCGCCGAGGCGCTCAAGCTGTTCTATGAGATCCGCGACGTGCCCGGCATGAAGAAGAAGCCATCGACGTCGGAATTGCTGGACTGGCTGAAGCTGCTGATGGTCGAGGATATCTCGGTCGAGACGCTGCGCGAGCGCGACCCCAAGCGCCTCATTCCGCCGCTGCACGGCGCTCTGATCAAAAACGAACAGGACGTGCATCTGTTCGAGCGGCTTGCCTTCATGGCGCGGCGCGAGGGGCGGTGACTTAACGCTTTGGATGAGCAATGAAATTTCCGGATGAAATAACCTCGGAAATGTTCGAACGCTGGCTATGGCGTTTGGCTATCCTATTGGCCGTTTCACCCATCTTGACCGCAGTTTGCGCAATACTTTTCTTTCAGGATCGCATTTTCATAATAGCCAGCGGAGCCATTGGCTTTGTTATGGGATTGACGCTGATGCGTGCATCATTCGGATTAAAAATCCGCGGCGAGCATTCTTGCTAATTGAATGGAGCTTCTATCTGTTTGTAGCCAGTACCCTAATTGATCTTATCTATTGGTGCTGGACAAATCCGGAGTTTTTTAATTCTGTACTCGGGATACTCCTGGTATTAGTGCGTCTAATCGCGGCGATTATCGTACTGTGGTGGATTGGAGAAGTGATTTATCGCGTAAAAAATTCCTACGCTTCACCTGCTACTTATCGAACAAATTAGACTGAATTAGACCTGCAGCTCACCACTGCGGGTGCATCGAGAACGAATAGGTGGCGCCGAGGCCATAGGTCCATTGATTGGCCGAGCCGCGCTGCGTCACCAGCGGTGAATCGGCGACCGAGTCGGCGAGCCGCTGATATTCGACAAAGCCGTGGGTTTCCCACTGATCGCTGATGAAATATTGCAGCTGCGTTCCGGCGCCGTAGGAATAGAGGCCGCCGCTGGCGTGATAGACCGGCAATTGCGCCAGGCCGGCGCCGACCGAGTTGATCGATTGCGTGAGCGTGATGCCGTAATACGGATTGATCGCCGGCGCCGATGCGAAGGTTACGCGTGGCCCGGCCGACCAGCGAAACTGCCCGAGCGGAACGATCGCATCCAAAAACGTGTCGTCGGTGACACCACCCTCACCGCCAAACCCTTGGCGCACTTCGGTACGCAGCCGCAACCATTCGACCGGCCAATATTCGGCAAAAGCACCCGCCTGTACCGTCAAGGCGACATTGCCGAGCCCGACGGTCGCCGCGTAATCGGCAGCCTTGCGCTCGCCGACATAGTTGATGGCGGGTCCGAACTTGAACTGGCCGAGATCGATGACGGTGAAGCCGAAACTGTCGCGCGGCCCGAAATAAGGCGGCGGCTCGCCGGCATGGCGCACGCTGAACAGCGGCAACCCGGCGAGAGCAATTTTATTATCTGGAGCGCCTGGCCAAGCCGGAACGGCACGGAACTCCGCGCCAATGGTCACGATCCAGTCCGGGACCGGCGGAGTATAGGCGACAAGATTCGGTACCGATGCCGGCTGAGGCAGATCGGCGGCCGCAGCGAGATCGGAGGCGGTGGAAACCAGAACTGTAACGCCAAACGCGGCAACCCACGCTCGCCAGTCAGGCGTCATTCCCACTGCTCCAGCCGCCCGGATTCCCACAAGTCGGACGCAATCATACAGAATGAGGGATGAGGTGCGAACGGTTCGGCACACGGCGGCGATTTTCGCCGGTACCTGTTGCCGATTTGCCAGAGCCGCGGAATTTATGCCTTTTGACTAGGCTTTTCCCGTTTCCGACGGCGCTCACGCCGTTGTCCTGCATCAGCCGCAGGCGGAACGACGGAGTCGGCAGCCGCATCTTGCCGCGCTCCAGTAGCCTCAGCAGCTACAGCGTCCTCAGCAGTCACAGCGTCATGCCGTTGTGCGCCCTGCTCCTCGTCGAGTTCTTGCTGACGCGCGCGTTTGCGTGCCGCCTCACCCGCCAATTCGCGCGCCTTCGCACGGCGCTCTGCGATTGCGGCACGCAGGCGCTTGATCCAACTGCGCGTTTGCCCGGCCGCGCGTCCCATCATCCCGCCGGCCCAGACCAATTCGAACGGCGTAAATTGCCGCCAGGTCTGGTCGCCATCGATGATCGCGCGGGCGATGAGATTGCCGGCCATGGCCGTGGTGTTCAGCCCGTGGCCGCCGAAGCCGGAGGCAAGCCAGACGCCGGGGCCGAGTTCGCCGATCTGCGGCATGCGATGAATGGTGAGGCCGAGCGTGCCGCGCCAAGCGTAATCGACCGCGACGTCACCGAGCTGCGGATAGGTTTTCTTGATATCGCCGGTCAGCGCCTTGATGTAGCGCTTGGGATCGCGCCTCCATGCCGTCGCGCGGCCCGACAACATCAAGCGGTCGCCGCCGACGATGCGATAGTGATTATCGGCATGATCGCTGTCGCTGATGCCGCCGCGATAACCGACGGCCTGGGTCAGCGCCTCGCCGAGCGGCGCCGTGGTGATCAGATAAGTCGTCATCGGCACAAGTGTCGACGTCACCCGCGGCAGCAAGGCGCCGAGCTGCACATTGCCGCACAGCACGACGTGATTGGCGCGCAGCCGCGCGCCGGGCGTGACGACGCGCTTGCGCACGCCGCTCGGATCGATCGACAGCGCCCGCGTGTTCTCAAAGATGCGCGCGCCGTCGCGCTCGGCAGCAGCAGCAAGTTTGAGCGCGTAATTCAGCGGATGAATCGTCAAGGCGCGCAGATGATTGATGGCATAGAAATAGCGATCGCTCCGCAGCACGCCACGCACGCGGTCGGTCTGCCAGCCTTCGATCTCGCAACCCAATTCGCCGAGCAATTGAACTTCGGCGACGAAGGCGTCGCTATTGTCTTCCTTGGAAACGTAGAGCCAGCCGTTTTCCGGATCGATGCCGGAAACGCCATTGGCAACAACGGCGTCGCGCACATAATCGAGGCCGGCCTGGGCCAGCACCCAAATATCCTTGATGCGGTCGAAGCCGACCCGCGCCACGAGCTTGTCGGTATCGGCGCCGAAACCCGGCAGCACAAAACCGGTATTGCGGCCCGACGCGCTCCCCGCCATACGGCCGGCTTCCAACAGCACGACCGACCAGCCGCTCCTCGCCACTTCGCGCGCGACCGTAAGCCCCGCGAGCCCGCCGCCGATGACGCAGACATCGACATCGAGATCGAATGACAATCGCGGGCGCAAAGGCGCGTCGATCTTGGTCGCGGCATACCAACTGTTGCCGTAAGCCGCGATCAGGTTGTCGTCGCTCATCAAGACGGTATCCGACTGTGGCTGCCGAAAGACCGGCGGCGCGGCCGCTATCTACGAACTTTCAGGCGGGCGTACTAGACACCCCGGGTGCGGAAAGCGACATTAACGAAATGCGCCGATTGATGCTGTTACGTCATGCCAAGACCGAGCGGGCTGAAGCCGGCCAGCGCGATCGCGACCGCAAGCTCATGAAACGCGGCCGCAACGACGCGCCCGTCATCGGCGCCTATATGGCGCATCATAGCTTTGTTCCGGACCTGGCGCTGGTCTCCCAGGCCGCCCGCGCGCAGGAGACCTGGGCGCTGGTTGCGCCCTGCTTCGCCAAGGCGCCGCGGACGGTGACCGACGACCGCATCTACAACGCTAATATCAGTCAGCTGGTCGAAGTCATTACCGAGACCAAGTCAGCCAAAGCGCTGCTCCTCGTCGGTCACAATCCGAGCTTTCACGAACTCGCCGTGCAATTGATTGCCTCGGGCGACGTGAATTTGCGCGAACAGCTCAATGAAGGCTTGCCGACCTCCGGCCTTGTTGTCATCGATCTGCCGATCGACAGCTGGTCGCAGTTGCATCCGCGCGCCGGGCGTCTTGAGCACTTCGTGACGCCACGCCTTCTTGCCGAAGCAACGGAGTGAGGTGACGCGCGGCGCATCACCGATCAGTCATAGAATTCCGGCGCCTTTTTCTGCGTGTCGCTTTGCACTTGTCGTGGTTGATCCAAAGCTGCGCATGTTCTTTCGCCATGATGTCGGCGGTCCGATTCATCGAAGCGACGCTCTGTTCCGGGTCGAAATTGAAACTCGGCACGCGGCGATTGTCGAAATTGGCTTTGAAGTGAGCGGCGTCGCCCGACAGGATCACCGCACCGGTGATGTCCGGGCGTATGACCCGGCGTCGGTGACCGAGCCGTCGCCGAACACGTCATGGTCACCTTCGAGCTTGGTCACCGGGTGACTTGGATTAAAGCGCGGCCCGCCGTTTGCTCCCGGCCAATCGTATTCGGCCTTCTGCACATAGAGCATGGTCTGCGGGAACAATTCGACATTGCCGATGTGATCGGGATGGGTATGCGAGATCCCAATACCCTTGATGTCAGACGGCTTCACATCGAGCTGATCGAGTTGTCCGGCGAGCGTCTTGCTACGCTTCCAATCCGGTCCGCCGTTTTCGCCTTTCAAGCCATCCGGCATGGCAGCGACTGCGTCCGTAATGCCGGTGTCCCAGAGAAACCAGCCGCCCTGCATGTGATGAATGAGGTAGCAATTGTCGGAGATATCCATCGGCACCCCGACATTCACGCCAGGCGACCAGCGCGATTGATCGGCGGCATGTCCCTCGCCGCAGCTCAGAACGTAAAGCTTGTCGACGCCGGCGGCCATTGCCGACGACGGCGCGGCGCCGAGCGCACATAGCAACGCGGCGCAAGCCGCAAACACAAAAGACGCAAGTCTCATCGATGCAAGTCTCGTGGATGCAAGTCTCTTGGACGCAAGTCTTCTTATGGACGCAAGTCTCATGAAATCCTCCCGAACATATCAAAGGACGGACAGCAAGAGCACTCGATGCTATTCGCCCGGCGTCACCCCGCAAGCGCCGCGAGAATGCGGGCCCAGCTGCGGATGCCTTTGTGAAAACACCGCAGATCGAACTTTTCATTCGGCGAATGCACTCGATCGTCGTCGAGCGAAAAGCCGACCATCAGTGTATCCATGCCGAGCACGGTCTTGAAATCGCCGACAATGGGAATTGATCCTCCGGCGCCGACGGTAACCGCCTTCTTGCCCCACTCTTGCGCCAGCGCGTTGCGCGCCTTGTTCAGCGCCGGATTGTCAAAGGCGACTTCGAAGGCTGGATTGCAGCCGAAATTGCCGAATTCAACCGTGCAGTCGCCCGGCAGCCGCGCGCGCACGAATTCACGGAACGAGGCACGGATCTCTTCCGGGTCCTGCGCGCCGACCAGGCGGAACGAGACCTTGGCGCTCGCCTTACCGGGGATCACGGTCTTGGCGCCCTCCCCGGTATAGCCGCCGATGATGCCGTTCACCTCTGCCGTCGGCCGCGTCGAGATCTGCTCGATCAGCATGCGGCCCTGCTCGCCGGCCGGAATCTTCAAGCCGACAGGATTGAGAAACTTTTCCGGCGTCAGCCCGAGGCCCGAGAGATCGGCCTTGATGTCGTCCGGCAATTCATGGACGCCGTCATAGAAGCGGGGGATGGCGACCGAGCCGTCTGGATTGTGCAGCGCCGCAAGAATGTCGGCCAGCACGTGGATGGGGTTGCGCGCCGCACCGCCGAACAGGCCGGAATGCAGATCGCGGTCGGCGCAGGTGAGCCTCATCTCTTCATAGACGAGACCGCGCAGCGAGGTCGTGATCGACGGCGTCTGCGCGTCCCACATGCCGGTGTCGCAGACCAGCGCCAGGTCGCGCTTGAGCTCCGCGGCATTGTCGCGCACGAAGCCGAACAGATGCTTGGAGCCGCATTCCTCCTCGCCCTCGATCATCATCGTAATGTCGAGCGGGATCTTGCCGGACACCGCCTTGAAGGCGCGGCAGGCTTCGATGAAGGTCATCGCCTGGCCCTTATCGTCGCAGGCGCCGCGGGCGACGATGATCCTGCGGCCACCGTCGAGCGTCTGGATGCTGGGCTCGAACGGCGGCGACTTCCACAGATCGAGCGGGTCGACCGGCTGCACGTCGTAGTGCCCATAGAATAAGACGCGCGGCGTCTTGTCGCTTCCCTTGCCATTTCCGCCGCCGTTGCCGCTCTTTTCGGTGATTTTGGCGATAACAACCGGGTGGCCCTCGGTCGGGCGGACGCTGGTGTCGAAGCCGAGCCCGGTCAGGTCGGCGGCGACAAACTCCGCCGCTCTGCGGCATTGCGGCGCATAGGCCGGGTCGGTCGACACCGACTGGATGCGCAGCAGCGCGAACAACCGGTCGAGGCTGGCATCAAGATCGCGGTCGACGCGATCGAGGACTGCCGCAAGAACATCTGATGCTGTCATGTTACCGTCACCGTTACACGCGGCTGATCCAAAGCAAGCTGGTCGCGTACACTTATATTGTGCCGCTTGCGCTCGCCACCGGTGTTGCGCGCTGCATGACGCGACGCCGTGCGTGGCGTGTTGCGTTGCAACTTTGTCACGCTCCGCATGATCTAACAAAAGCCGGCGCCACAACTGCGCCGTTTCGTTGACACAGTCTTGTCACTTCCCGTTTGAATCTACAATATGGCTGGAACCTGCCGACAGCGCGGGACGAGGGGATAATGGACGAACTGATCGCGCGTCTTGTCGCCGATGTCGGTATTGATCGCTCCGCTGCGGAAAAAGCTGTCGGCATCATTCTCGACTTTTTGGTCAAGGAAGGCCCTGCCGACAAAGTGCAGCCGCTCATGACCAAGCTGCCCGGAGCCGAGGCCTTGCGGGCGAAGACCGACAGCGAAAGCAGCGGATTAATGGGCGCAGGCATGCGCATGATGTCGGCCGGACTGACCATGGGTGAAGTGCAGGATGTTGCCCGTGCCGTGCTGGCCTATGCGCGCGAAAAGGCAGGCGACAAGGCGATTAGCGAGGTTGGCGCGGCAATTCCCGGTCTGGCCCAGTTTGTTTGACGCGCATGATCCCGAAAATCGGACACCGACCTTCGGAAAAAGATCATCCGCCGACGGAATTCCGAGGCGTCGATCCGGTTGAATCGGATCGAGGCCTGAATGCGACGACGATGTTAGGCTTGAGGCTGCGGGGGCGACTAGTGGGGTATCCTATTACCGAGATCCAGGTGATCGGCACCGAGGTTGCCTCGATCCTGAAATCGGATGGGATTCGAACCACGATCAGTTTGTTGAGCGTCGCCAAGACGCCCAAGCAGCGGCTGAAGATCGCGACGCGAACCGGCGCGCCGGAAAAATGCGTGCTCGATTGGGTGACCGCAGCCGACCGCATGCGCGTCAAAGGCGTCGGCTGGGAATATTCCGAACTGCTGCGTGCCGCCGGCGTCCGCACTGTCAACGAGCTGCGGTTCCGCAATCCGCAAAAGCTCGCGACCGCCATGGCGGAGATCAACAGCAAACGCAATCTGGTCCGCGTTCTGCCGTCGGTGAGCACCGTCACCCGCTGGATCGAAAGCGCCAAGAAGCTGCCGCCCGTCATCAGCTATTGAGATTTTCAGTTTTGCGGCCCGGCAATTCAGCCGCTTGACTCCCCGCCACCGACCGCGCAAAGCGACGGCCAAAACGACGGCCCGTTGAACGGCCGTTGTCGTCAGCTCAGGTTGGGACCGGCCCGAATTAGGGATCAAGATCAGCAATGGCCAATACCGCGGCCACAAGCGCGCCCCATCGGGCCGGACCAAACGCCACAGCCGGCGGCGGCGTCCTGACGCAGCTTTTGGCCAAAACGCGCCCCTCTACGCACGCATTCGGGCGTCCCTTGATCATGGGCGTTCTCAATGTGACGCCGGATTCCTTCTCCGACGGCGGCCAATTCATCGAGCCTGCCACCGCCATCGAACACGCCCGCCGCTTGGCCGCTGAAGGCGCCGACATCATTGACATCGGCGCCGAGTCGACGCGGCCCTATGGCGGCATGCGGCCGGTGACGGCGGCGGAAGAGCGCGCGCGGCTTGAGAGCATCCTTCCGGCCGCGGCCACGATCGGCGTGCCGGTCTCGATCGATACGATGAAAGCCTCCGTCGCTGCCTGGGCGCTCGAAGCCGGCGCCAGCATTGTCAACGATGTCGGGGGCCTGCAGCACGATCCGGACATGGCCTGCGTCGTCGCCGAACACGGCGCACCCGTTATCATCATGCACAATCGCGAGAGCGCGGATCCGGCGATCGACATTATCAACGACGTGTCGGAATTCTTCTCGCGTTCGCTTGAGATTGCCTGGAGCGCCGGCATCGCGCATGACCGCATCGTGCTCGACCCCGGCATCGGTTTCGGCAAGACCCCGGAACAGTCGCTGGCCTGCATCGCGCGGCTCGACGAATGGCGCGGCTTCGACGCGCCGCTTCTCGTCGGCGCCTCGCGCAAGCGCTTCATCGCTTCGATCGTGCCGTCAGAACCGATGGACCGGCTCGGCGGCTCGCTGGCCGCGCATCTCCTTGCGGCTGAAAACGGCGCCGCCATCATCCGTGTCCATGACGTGGCGCCGACACTGCAGGCGTTCGCGGTTGCTGCCGCCATCAGGCATGCCCGATGAGATCTGCCCGATGAGATCTGCCGGATGAGCGACGCGATCTTTGTCAACGGGCTCTCTTTGCACGCCTATCACGGCGTGATGCCGCATGAGGGTAAGGTCGGGCAGACGTTCAAGCTCGGCCTCGTCCTCGATATCGATCTCGCCGACGCTTCGCGCACCGACAAGCTCAAGGACACCGTGTCTTACGATCTCATCGTGAAAACGGTGAGCGAGGCATTTTGCGGCCGGCGCTACCGGCTGGTCGAGGCTGCAGCCGGCGCCGTGGCCGACGCGGTGCTGGCGCGTTGCCCGAAAGTGAGCGCCGTTCGCGTCACCGTGCACAAGCCGCATGCGCCGGTGGCCGCGACCTTCGACGATGTCGGCGTCATCGTCGCGCGTTCGCGGCCCCGCAAACATGGCTGAGAGGTGCGACGCATTGATCGCACTCGGCGGCAATGTCGGCGACGTGCCGGATACGCTCGACAAGGCCCTCGCCAAGCTCTGCGACGGGCATTCGGTCTGGCTCAAGAAACGCTCGTCGAACTATCGGACGCCGCCATGGGGCGTCCAAGATCAGCCGCCCTACGTGAATGCGGCCATCGAGGTCGCGACCACGCTATCGCCTGAGGACCTGCTCGGGCGCATCAAAAATGTCGAGAAGGAATTCGGCCGCGACCGCGCGCGGGAACGGCGCTGGGGACCGCGGACCATCGATCTCGACCTGCTCGCTTACGGCGACGTCGTGCGCGACACGGGCGACCTCACTGTGCCGCATCCACGCCTGTTCGAACGCGCTTTCGTTCTGGTGCCGCTCGCCGAGATCGCACCGGACCGCATGATCGGCGGTATTCGCGTCAGCGATGCGCTGTCGCGAATGGATACCGGCGGCATCGAGAAGCTGGCTGGATGACACGTTTGAGCATGATTTTTTCGGAAAACTCGCTCCCACTTATCCGGATCATGCTCGCGTCCTCCCCGCCCCCCGCGACGGCTCCGGCACGCCAATTGCACGTTCTAGCCCGATGGGCCGTCCGTGTATTGGCCCCCCGCACCCGGCATGGCATTTTAGAACTATGACGACTGCCGAAACCCTCTCGCTGGCCGGCGATTTCGCGCCGGCAACGCGCGCTGACTGGCGCAAGCTGGTCGATGCCGTGCTCAAGGGCGCGCCATTCGAACGGCTCGAAAGCAAGACCTATGATGGCCTGACCATCGAGCCGCTCTATGATCGCGACGCGTCAGCCCACGCCATTACGGGCCGCGCCCCGAACCAGACCTGGACCATCCTGCAGCGCGTCGATCATCCCGATCCCACGGCCGCCAATGCGCAGGCGCTGACTGATCTGGAAAACGGCTCGACCGGCCTCATTCTGATTTTCGCCGAGTCGATCAGCGCCAACGGCTTTGGCCTTGAGCCCTCGGCCGCGACGCTTGCCCGCGTCCTCGATGGCATCGATCTGACGGCCGGCATCGCGCTCGACCTTAATCTCAGCCCGTCGTCGCGGCACATCGTCGGCGATCTCGCCGATCTCGTGAAGAGCAAAGGCGTGGCGCCGGCCAAAGTCGACATCCGCTTCAGCATCAATCCGATCGGCGGCTTTGCTGCCTGCGGCACGAGCCCGCGGCGCTGGCCGGATATGGCGCCTTATTTCGCCAAGATGGTCAGCGGCTTTGCCGCCGACGGTTTTCGCGGGCCCTTTGCTGTCGCCGACGGGCGCGTCATCCACAATGCCGGCGGCTCGGATGCGCAGGAGCTCGCTTTTGCGCTGGCGAACGCCGTCACTTATTTGCGCGCGCTCGAAAGCGGCGGCATGACGCTCGATCGCGCGCGCAACGCCATCTATTTCCGGCTGTCGGCGGACGCCGACCAATTCCTGACCATGGCGAAATTTCGCGCCGTGCGAAAACTTTGGGCGCGCGTCGAAGCGGCCTGCGGACTTACGCCGAAGCCAGTCATGGTCACCGCCGAAACGGCATGGCGGATGATGACCAAGCGCGACGCTTACGTGAACATGCTGCGCAATGCGATCGCGGTAACCGCGGCCGGCCTCGGCGGCGTCGACGCCATCACCATGCTGCCGCACACGACGCCGCTTGGGCTCCCCGACGCGTTCGCACGGCGGGCCGCGCGCAATGCGCAGCTCTTACTGCTCGAAGAATCGAACCTTGCCCGCGTCAGCGATCCGGCCGCCGGCTCGGGCGCGCTCGAAGCAGTCACGGAGCAGCTTTGTACGGCCGCCTGGTCGCAATTTCAGGAGATTGAAAAAGCCGGTGGCGCCTGGGCGGCGCTGGAAAGCGGCCTCGTTCAGAAAAGCGCCGCCGCCGTTCTTGCCGAGCGCCAGAAGGCGGCCGCGCGCGGCAAAGATGCGCTGACCGGGACCAATGCCTATCCCGACATTCACGAAACAACGCCCGCGGTTCTGGATGTCGCGCCGCTGCCGTCGAAGAAAAATGGCGCCACGCCTGTTGCGGTGTCGGCCGAGCGGTTACCGCGCATCCGGCTCGCCGAGCCGTTCGAAAGCCTGCGCGACCGCTCCGACGCCATTCTCGCCAAGACCGGCGCTCGGCCAAAAGTCTTTCTCGCCAATCTCGGCAAGCCGAGCGAATTCACCACACGCGCGACCTTCGCCAAGAGCTTTTTCGAGGCCGGCGGCATCGAGGCTCTGACCAATGACGGCTTCGCCGGCCTCGACGAGATGATCGCGGCATTCAAAGCGTCGGGCGCGGCGATCGCCTGCCTCTGCTCATCGGACGAGGTCTATGCGCGGGAAGCCGCGACTGCCACCAAAGCGCTCGAGGCCATGGCTAAGCATCTTTATCTCGTTGGTAGGCCCAGCGATCAGGATGCCTTGAAAGCGGCGGGTATCGGCACCTTCATCTATGCCGGCGGCGACATGGTTGCGGCTCTGCAAGCGGCTTATCAGATACTTGCCGGCTGAAGCCCGGTGTTCCGTTCAAGTTGCTCAAGCCGTTGCGGCCGGTTCACGATCGTGACCAGCGCGTAACTAATCAATAGCAAGAGAAACCAGGCGCCGAGCTTGCCGAGCGATACCCAGCCGATCTGGTGCGGATAAAGTCAAGTCTTGGTCCCGGCGCCGACATTCTCCGCAACCCAGATGAGGAATGCCACCAGGAACAGGCCGAGCAGAAACGGCATGCGGCGGTAGACGTGATGGATGCGATAGTAGATCCACGTCCGCCCGAACAGCGCCGCAGGGGCGAACAGGACGAGACGAAGATCTGCTATGTAGTGATGCCCGTTAAAATTCGCATAGACAGCGAATGCGAGCAAATAGACCGATCACAGCGGCGGATGGTGAGTGAAGCGGAAATCGAACAGCCGCCAGCTGCGCGCGATATAGCTGCCGATCGAGGCATACATGAAGCCGGAGAACAGCGGCACGCCGGCGATATGGAAAATGCTCGGCTCAGGATAGGCCCAGGAACCGATGCCGGTCTTGAACACTTCCATGACGGTGCCGACGATATGATAGATGAAGATGACTTTGGCCTCGTCAAAAGTCTCGAGCCTGAAAAACAGCATGCCTGCTTGGATCGCGAGCGCCATCAAAAACAAGAAGTCGTAGCGCGCCAGAGCGGCACCGCGCGGATACCACAGATACGTACCGATGATCAGTGCCACCATGGCGCCGCCGAACAGACAGGCCCAGGCTTGCTTCACTCGTAGGCAAAGGCGGTTGCCGGGCGCTGCGCCACCCAGCGCGCCAGCAGCGCCTCGCCGGCAATGAACGGCGTGGGCGCCCCCCATTGGGCCGCGGCACTGGCGGTCGGTCGAACGGGCCGGAGATCGTGCAAGGCGGGAAACCCGAGGCGAGACTGCCGCCAGCATGGCGAGAAACATGGTTTGAGAAAGCCAGAACCACGGCCTGACTGCGGCCCGATAACAGTTTTGCCCTTGCCCCGTGCGTTACGCTGTGTCGCGTGATAGCATTGCGGCGCCGGTTCAGGTGATGAGATGAGCCAAATCCCGGATTTCACGAAACTCGATTTTGCCGAGGCCCTCGCCGCACCGTCTGCTTCCGTTGCGCCTTGGCAGACGCCGGAAGATATCGCCGTCAAAGGCACTTACGAAGCGGCCGATCTGAAGGGCGTCGAGGCGCTCGACAGCTATCCCGGTATTGCGCCGTTTCTGCGCGGGCCCTACCCGACCATGTATGTCACCCAACCCTGGACCATCCGGCAATATGCCGGCTTCTCCGCGGCTGAAGATTCCAATGCCTTCTACCGGCGCAATCTCGCGGCCGGCCAGAAGGGCCTCTCCATCGCCTTCGATCTCGCTACCCACCGCGGCTATGACTCTGACCATCCGCGCGTCTCCGGCGATGTCGGCATGGCAGGCGTCGCCATCGAGTCCATCTATGACATGCGCACGCTGTTCGCCGGCATCCCGCTCGACCAGATGTCGGTGTCGATGACCATGAACGGCGCGGTGCTGCCCGTGCTCGCGCTCTATATCGTTGCCGCCGAAGAGCAAGGCGTGCCGCCGGAAAAGCTTGCCGGCACCATCCAGAACGACATCCTCAAAGAATTCATGGTGCGCAACACCTATATCTATCCGCCGAAACCGTCGCTGCGCATCATCTCCGACATCTTCTCTTATACGTCGGCGCGTATGCCGAAATTCAATTCGATCTCGATCTCCGGCTATCACATGCAGGAGGCCGGAGCGACGGCGGATCTCGAGCTGGCTTACACGCTCGCCGACGGTGTCGAATATGTCCGCGCCGGCCTGGCCGCCGGACTTGCCGTCGACCGCTTTGCGCCGCGGCTGTCGTTCTTCTTCGGCATCGGCATGAATTATTTCATGGAGATCGCCAAGCTCCGCGTCGCGCGGGTGCTGTGGGCAAAGCTGATGAAGCAATTCGAGCCGAAAGACACGCGTTCGCTGTCGCTGCGCACGCATTGCCAGACCTCCGGCTGGTCGCTCACCGCGCAGGACGTGTTCAACAATGTCACCCGCACTGCGATCGAGGCCATGGCGGCGACGCAGGGCGCGACCCAGTCGTTGCACACCAATGCGCTCGACGAGGCGCTGGCGCTGCCGACCGATTTCTCCGCCCGGATCGCGCGTAACACGCAAATTGTCTTGCAGCGCGAGAGCGGCACCACGCGCATGATCGATCCCTGGGGCGGCTCGTTCTATGTCGAGAAGCTCACCCATGACCTTGCCGAAAAGTCATGGGAGCACATTCAAGAAGTCGAGCAGCTCGGCGGCATGACGCGCGCCATCGAAGCTGGTCTCCCCAAGCTGCGCATCGAAGAAGCCGCAGCCCGCACCCAGGCGCGCATCGACTCCGGCAACCAGGCGATGATAGGCGTCAACAAATGCCGGCCGCGCGATGAGCAGCCGATCGACGTGCTGAAGGTCGACAATGCCGCGGTTCGGCAATTGCAAGTCGACAAGCTCGGCCGGCTCAAGCACGAGCGCGATCCGAAGGCGCTTGCCGAAGCCCTCGACACGCTCACCCGCAATGCCGAGGGCGGCAACGGCAATCTTCTGGCGCTCGCGATCGACGCTGCGCGCGCCAAGGCCACCGTTGGCGAGATTTCATTGGCGCTGGAAAAAGTGTTCGGGCGCCATCGAGCGGAGATCAAGGCCATCTCCGGCGTCTATAAGCAGGAGGTCGGCATGACGGACGCCGTCGAACGGGTGCAGAAACTCGTCGCCAAATTCGAGGAGAGTGAAGGCCGCCGCCCGCGCATCCTGGTCGCCAAGATCGGCCAGGACGGCCACGATCGCGGCCAGAAGGTGATCGCCTCGGCTTTTGCCGATCTCGGCTTCGATGTCGATATCGGTGCGCTGTTTGCGACGCCCGCTGAAGCGGCGCGGCAAGCGGTCGAGAACGACGTCCATATTCTCGGCGTGTCGTCGCTGGCGGCGGCGCATCTGACCTTGGTGCCGGAACTCAAGGCCGAGCTCACCAAACAGGGCCGCGGCGATATCATGATAGTGGTCGGCGGCGTCGTGCCGCCGCAGGATTATGAGGCGCTCAAAGCAGCGGGCGCCGAAGCAATCTTCCCGCCCGGCACCGTCATCGCCGAGGCAGCCGAAGATTTGCTGAAGTCGCTCAACCGCCGCCTTGGACATACCAAAGCGGCGGCCGAGTAGTTCTCCAGCTAGCCCGCCACCGTCCCGAAATTCTTCGCCAGGTTCTCCGCGCCGCGCAGAGAAACCGCAAATATCGTGTAGGTCGGGTTCGAAGCGCCTTCGCTCGGGAAAATACAGGGACCGGCCATCCAGAGATTGGGGATCTCGTGGGTCTGGCCGTAGCTGTTGGTCACTGAGTTTTCCACTCCTGTGCCCATGATCGCGCCGCCGTGCAGATGGCTGGTCGGCACCATGGGTCCCTTCCCCGGCCAGGCTTCCTTGGCGTCGGTGGCCTTGGCGACCTTCATGCCCTGGTCGAAATTGGCGTTCCACAGCGCCATCGCGTCATCGTCGAAGCTGTGGATCAGCCGCCCCAGCGGCATGCCGAACTCGTCCTTATCGCTGGCGAGCTCAATACGATTTTCGAGCTGCGGTTGGTCTTCGCCAAAGATCGTGATGCGGGTGATGCCGCGCGCCGCCCGCTTCATGAAGGCTTGCAGGTCGGCGCCGAACAGATCCGGCCGCGCGCTGGCATAGTCATTCGTCTTCATCGCCGCGCCGGCGACGATATACGAACTGCCGAAGGCGCCCGGATAACTCGTCTTGGCGTAGCGGTCGTAGGACATGAATTGCGCCCCGACGGTGCCCATATGCGGCGTGATGTCCTCGTCGAACAGTGCCCAGGTGCCGGCGATGTGGTGCGTCATCATGAATTTGCCGACGAGCTGGTTCTTGTTGGCCAGCCCGTTGGGATGCTTGTCGGTCGCCGAGTTGAGCAGCAGCCGCGGGTTCTGCGCCGACCAGGCCGCCAGCACGACGACGCTTGCCTCCTGCACCTGCTTTTGCTTCTGCGCGTCGTAATATTCGACGCCGGTGACGCGCGTGCCGTCCGCATTGGTGAGAACGCGGGTGACGGTGGAGAACGGCCGCACCTCGGCGCCGGCTTTGCGCGCCTCGCCGAGATAAGTCACCACTGGATTTGCGAGCGCGCCGATCGGACAACCGACATGGCACCAGCCGTCATAGATGCAGGCCGGCCGGCCCTTGAACTCGGCCGAGTTCATGCCGACGGCGGAAGGCACCAGATGAATGCCGTTGGCCTCGGTGCCCTTTTTCCAGACTTCGCCATTGGGGAATGTCTTCATCGGTGGCATCGGATAGGGCGCGCCCGCCGGCCGCCAGCGCTCCTCCGCTTTGGCGTCGCCGGACACGCCGAGCTCGGCCGCGACCTTGTCATAGAACGGCGCGACATCCTCATAAGCAATCGGCCAATCGTGGGCGCGATTGTGCTCGCTCTTGATCTTGAAATCGGTCGGCAGATAGCGCGGGAAGTTGGCGAAGTAGTGCAGCGTCGCGCCGCCGACGCCCCAGCCGGCTTGGCTGACATAGCCGAAGGGATTCTTGCCTTCGAGCAGAACCGGAGGCCCGGCCGGTTTGACGCGCCGGCCCCAGATGTCCGACGAGATCAGATCGGTGAGCTGCCAGTCAGGTCCGTTGTCGAGGAGCACGACCTTCTTGCCAGCCTTGGTGAGAACGTTGGCGAACACCGAGCCGGAAGCGCCGGCGCCGACAATGACGACATCGACTTTCTCGTTGCTCATGTCACCACCTCGCCGTCGGAGCGATATGGGGCATGTACGGCACGCCGAGCGCGGCGTAGCCGTCCATCGTGGCATAGGTCACGTCGACGGCATCGCTGCGCAGGATGCCGTAGACGAAGGGCGCCGGCGGGCCCTGCCAGCCGTCGAGCTTGTTCTGCCGCATCAAGTTGACGAAGTTTTTCTGTTCGTCGGCATTGAGCTGCGCGAACTTGCGCCCGGCATTCGCCTTGTCGCTGGCGCCGTCGATGGCGGTCAGCGCCGCGCGATAGAAATTCGCGTAAGGCGGCCGCACATTGAGGATGCGCGCCTGCAGCAGAGCCTGCTCCGGCGGCCCGGAAATCTGCTGATCGACGAAATTGGTGATGCCGGCGGCCTTGGCGCCGGGCACCAGCGTCTCGCCCATCGCATCGAGCGTTGCCGCTTGATCGGCGGTCAGCGTCTTGAGCGGAACATTTTGCGCATGCGCCTGCCGCGGCGTCAGCATCACTTCCGCGCCGCTCACCGTGAACGCGAGCGCACCGAAGGCCGCGCCTTTCATAAAGGCGCGCCGTTGAATGTCGTCCATGAATTTTCCTCCCGCCGCCCGTTTGGTATTGTCGCTTACCGATTTGGGCCGGTGGCCGGATTCAACGCTTAAGCGAAAACGGAATCAAGGTGGGTGCGGACGCGATCGCGCTTTTGACATGTCGTCTTTGGCATGTCGTCGTTGAGAAGCGCGCAGTGCTGAAGCGGTGACGCTCAGTCGGCTTTGGCTTCGGCGCGCGGCAGCGCGGAAACTGGCGCGCCGCCCGGC